>DAOUSV010000098.1 GCA_030627065.1 Piscirickettsiaceae bacterium
AATACCGCAAGTAAGTCAGACCATGATTTCAGCTCACCTTTATCATTTGCAATTGCAAAAACTGCATTTGCGTAAGGACGAGCGATGGTTATTGCTTCAGCCATGCTATTTCCTCTAGATCTGGCTTACTAATTCTTCTAACAAATCAGTATGTGCCTTGTCATCAATTTCACGGCTAAGTATTTTTGCCGCACCAGCCATAGCTACACTACCCACTTGTGAACGAAGCTCATCTTTTGCACGATTTGCTTCTTGTTCAATTTCTGCTTTAGCAGAAGTTAAAATACGTTCACCTTCAACGCGGGCGTTATCTTTTGACTCATCAACAATCTCATTACCACGACGATTAGCTTGTGAAATAATTTCATTCGCCTGGTCTTTCGCTTCATGAATAACTTGTTGTGCACGCTTTTCAGCTAGCTCTTGTTCGTGCTTGCCACGTTCTGCTGCTGCTAAACCGTCCGCAATTTTCTTAGTGCGTTCTTCTAGTGCAGCCATGATTGGTGGCCAGACATACTTCATGCAAAAAGCAACGAATAACGCGAACGCGATCATTTGCCCAATAATAGTTGCATTAAGATTCATGTTTGTACCTCTTGGTTATTTCAAAATAGTCGTAAATTAAAACGAACTATTCTTATGCAACCGCAAACAAAATGTACATTGCTAAACCAACAGCAATCATAGGTACCGCATCAACAAGACCCATAACGATGAAGAATTGTGTGCGAAGCATTGGGATAAGTTCTGGTTGGCGAGCTGCGCCTTCTAAGAAGCGTCCACCTAAGATACCGATACCTACAGCGGCACCCAAAGCACCTAAACCCATCATTAATGCGCCTGCAATATAAAGTAATGCTGATTCCATCGTTTTTCCCCTACAAAGTAAAAATTAAAATAAAAATTTTAGTGATGTTCTTGATGTGCCATATCTAAATATACAATGGTCAAGGTCATAAATATGAACGCTTGTAATGTAATAATTAAGATATGGAAAATTGCCCAACCAACTTGCAATACAGCGCCTAGAGAGGCCATAACAGCACCTGCACTAAACATAATTGCAATTAGGATGAAGATCATTTCGCCCGCATACATGTTACCGAATAACCGTAATGCCAGAGAAATAGGTTTAGAAATTAAGTTAACACCTTCTAATAGGAAGTTGGCTGGAATTGCCCACTTACCAAAAGGTTGTAATGTTAATTCGCCAATGAAGCCGCCCATGCCTTTCATCTTGATACTGTAGAACAAAACAAGCGCAAACACACCGAATGCCATACCAAAGGTGATATTAGGATCCGTTGACGGTACAACTTTGAAGAATACTGCGTGAGGGTCCATACCGAAGACATTTGAACCAATAAATTTAGCAATTTCAGGAACAAGATCGATAGGTAATAAATCCATAAGATTCATTAAAAAGATCCAAAGGAAGATAGTGAATGCTAATGGAGCAACCATTGCATTTCGACCTGAAAATGAGCCTCGAACACTGTCATTGATGAAATCAATCACCATTTCAGCAAAGTTCTGCGCACCAGATGGCACCCCGGCTTCTACTTTTTTAGCGACACTGCGGAAGAACCACATTAATAAGCCACCTAGAAGAAGGGTCATTCCCATGCTGTCGACATTAACTGCCCAAAAACCCATATCTGCAGCTTCTGCCGCATTGTGAGCCAAGCCCCATGAACCATCATGGTGCTGCCCAAATGTTAGGTTTTGTAGATGATGTCTTATGTATTCTGAAGAAGTAAGCGTTTCACTAGCCATGTTTTTAGTTAAGCCCGACTCTTATGTCCAAATAATAAAGCAAACTGTATTACGATAAAGCCTGTCATTAATGGCAGTGGTAAAAACTTTAACACTGCGAAACCAACAACAAACATGACGATGGTTATTATCCACCGCTCGACAATACAACGATACGCTTTGCGTAAATTCATTCCAGCATCTGATTTGGCCTGTGTTGCTGCACCAATCAAATGCCACCTTTGTAGAAGAGTGTTTGCGACTGCGATACTAGCACCATATAAACTGGCTATCGCTGCGCTACCACCTTGCCACCAAAGGACAATTAAAACTGTTATTACCAATAAAACAATCTGCGTTTTTAAGAGCTGATTGATAGGTTGAACCCTTATTCTGCTGTCCATCCTAATCTCACTGGATTAATTCGCCATCTAGCAAAATAGGGCATTATATAGATCAAGCCGTTCCTTGGCCAATGAAATTATCGATTACTTATCGTAATGCAGGCAATCGGACTCGAATAAAGTCTGGATAATTCACAATAATGGCTTGTCGACAACGATGCCAAAAAGCAGAAAGAAATAATAATCCTGAACCAATAGCAAATGCTGTAAAGGCAAAACCTAGGCTCACAACACCGTATTGCTCAAGTATGCTGTTGAATGCATATAAAACATACGCTAATGCCGACACCATAAGTGCCCGACGATCTATTGAAATTGAGATAAGGCCAATCACGATATACAGTGTTGCTACAATAACTGCTGCAAATGCACTGACTTCTTCTTTCGAGGTCATCAATGCAGAAAAAACAGGATGAACAATCAATGGTGCAGCAATAAGATGTAGCCAGAAAGCGACATCAGAACGCCCTGTTTGTCGCTTAGTATCCGATGAATCCCAACGCATGGCGAATAAAAACACCAAGATACCCGCCACAAATATAATGGGACTAATATACGTTCTACTTTCTGGAATAAACCAGAAGAGCAGAAACATAACTGCCGCAAGTAAGACTCCGACACCTGCGGCGATAGTGATTGGCACTTTAAATCGTTGCCAATGTAGCCATGCAGCGAATGTCGTAACAATACCGAGTACGCCTTTCATTAAGTCATTACTCATGCTGGAGCTGGCTAGCAATGCAAAACCTGTTACACAAACACCAGCAACAAAGGCTAATAATAAGACAATTGATGGTAATGCCATTCGGCGGCGGCGTGTAAAGTATTCAGCTAAGCCCCATGCGGTTATCACTTGAAGAATACCAGCCATTACTGTCGATGCTTGATTGCCCGGCACGATCGAACTTCCGATCCATGACACCGACACAAGCAATAATAAGCTGGCAATCACGACAAAAATATCATTAAAGCCTGTTATTAATTGAAAATGCTCTTCATCTACGGCAGGAACAGTACGTTCGGATGCAATATGATCGCGAAATGCATTTGCTGTATTTTCTGTCATAACGCCTGCATTAACAGCAGACATTAATTCTTCATCACTATACATAGTCGACATTATTTAAACTTCGTAATTAGAGCTTTTAAATCATCCATATTGCTGTAATCAATAACCAGTTTTCCTTTGCCTGCCGCTGTATGTTTGATGGCAAACTTGCTACTTATTTTAGAACCAATCAACGCCTCAATCTTATCAAGCTCATCTAGCAAAGCATCTGATTGCGGCTCGGCCTCTTTAATAGGCTTTAATATTCGGCGAATTAATTGTTCTGTTTCACGTACTGACAACCCTTTTTCAACAATACTCGTCGCCGCTTCAGATTGCACATCGCCTTCCAATGCCAATAAAGCACGAGCATGGCCCATCTCAAGATCGCCATTTTCTACTAAGCGTTTCACACCATCATTCAAATTACGTAAGCGCAATAAATTAGAGACAGCCGCCCGAGATCGACCCACAGCATCTGCCGCTTCTTGATGGGTCATCGAAAATTCTTCACGTAGCCGGTACAAGGCATTCGCCTCTTCCATCGGGTTTAGATTCTCACGTTGAATATTTTCGATTAATGACATTGCAATGGCACTACGATCCGACACATCTCGCACCAATACCGCTATCGTCTCTAACCCAGCTATTTTTGATGCCCGCCAGCGACGTTCCCCTGCAATAATCTCATATCGCCCACCGCCAATAGGTCGAACAACAATTGGCTGCACAAGTCCTTGCACCCGAATTGAATCTGCTAATTCATCTAAAGACTCTTCTGCCATATCTATTCGAGGCTGATATTTTCCCGGCTGCATAAGATCCAGAGGAAAATGCTGCAAGCTATCATCCAAATTCACATCATCATGCTGAATATCAGCCAATAAGGCATCTAATCCCCGACCCAACCCTCTTTTCTTGCTCGTCATCTCAGTCCCTACTTAATTATTTCTCACGACGCATAAATTCACTTGCCAATGCCATATATGCAATAGAGCCTCGTGAAGAGCGATCGTAACTTATCACCGGAATGCCATGGCTAGGCGCTTCTGCCAACCTTACATTTCGAGGGATAATAGAATGAAATACCTTTTTCTCAAAATGAGTAATTAATTGTCGCGATACTTGATTTGCCAAATTATTTCGAGCGTCAAACATCGTTCGCACTAAGCCTGTCACTTCTAAAGCCGGATTTGTTCGCTGTTTAATACGCTCAATTGTTTTTAATAATGACGACAAACCTTCCAAAGCATAATATTCGCACTGAATTGGAATCACAACACCCTTTGCGGCCACTAAGGCATTAATGGTCAACATGCTCAATGATGGAGGACAATCAATAAGGATGTAATCATATTTATCTCGACTCGACTCGACCGCTAGACGCAAGCGATGCTCACGTAAATTAACATCTAACAATTCAACTTCCGCCGCAGTTAGATCTGAATTAGTCGGCATAACGTCAAATGTTGCCCCCTCAGGCCGGACAATAGCATCTGCCGCTTTCGCTTTCGCCATAATCACGTCATAAGTACTAATATCAATAGTAGCCTTGTCAACACCACAACCCGTGCTGGCATTACCCTGCGGATCTAAATCAATCAATAATACTTTTTTACCACTTTCAGCCAGTGATGCCGCCAAATTAACGGTAGTTGTGGTTTTGCCCACGCCGCCTTTTTGATTAGTCACTGCAAAAATATTACCCATTTAACTTAGCCTTTATTCTTAACGATTCGTACAATATGTCGCTGACCATCACAATCAGGAATGGTTAATGATACAACATCTTGAACTTCGTATTCACCTGTAACATGATCCAACTCCTGTTGAGGGAATACACCTTTCATCAACAATAAATAGCCAGCATCATCACAATGCTTACCGGCCAAATCAATCATATCTTTAATGGTTGAAAATGCACGCGCCGTTACTATCGAAAATAATGGTAAATCAGCCTGCTCAATACGAGCATGAACAACGGTGACATTATCTAAGCCTAATTCTGCTTTCGCCTGTTGTAAAAATCGCGTTTTCTTCGAGTTACTATCCAATAAGGTAACCGCCATCTCCGGCTTAACAATGGCAATAGGAATGCCCGGCAAACCACCACCAGAACCAACATCAAGCAGAGTATCACCGGTTAAATACGGCAATATGGCTAAACTATCCAATAAATGACGGCTGATCATTTCTTCAGGATCACGTACCGAGGTTAAGTTATATACTTTATTCCACTTATCCAACAGACCGATATAAGTCGCTAACTTTTCACATTGCTCGTCACTTAACGATAAGCCTAAGGCATCACTACCTTGTTGGATTTTTTCTTGAAATTGCTTAGTCATTTAACTGCTCACTCGCCATCGTTTTACGCTTTAAATGTACCAATAATAATGAAATTGCCGCAGGTGTTACGCCTGATATTCTTGCCGCCTGACCTAAACTATTCGGTTTAGCTTGCTGTAGCTTCTCACGCACCTCATTAGACAGGCCGCGAACATCTTTATAATCAAGCTCATCAGGTAACTCAGTCATTTCATGACGCTGCAAACGCTCAATTTCACTTTTCTGACGCGTAATATAACCTGCATATTTAGTGGAAATAACCACTTGCTCAGACACATCATGAGGCAACTGAGTTTCTTCACCCATTAGATCAAGCAAGCCTGCATAATCAACTGTTGGCCGGCGTAATAATTCAATGGCGGTATTCACCTTCTTTAACGGCTCGCCTAAGACTTGCTCAGCCACTGCTTGGTCAACCTTCTCAGGGCTAAACTTATACACCTCTAAACGCTTAGTTTCTTTTTCTATTGCTTCCCTTTTCGCCGTAAAGGAAGTCCAACGTTCATCATCCACCAGCCCTAATTCACGCCCTTTAGGTGTTAAGCGTAAATCAGCATTATCTTCACGTAATAA
>DAOUSV010000121.1 GCA_030627065.1 Piscirickettsiaceae bacterium
CAATTTGTTTAAAATCAGAATCGATAAATAGAGACACAATGACATTCGCTTCAGCCATACGTTGGCAGGCATCGGTCATCTTTGACAATTGCCCTGCTACTTCTAGACCGCCTTCCGTAGTAAGTTCTTCGCGCTTTTCAGGTACTAAACAACAATCAGTGGGACGATACTTTTCTGCCATTGCCAACATGTCATCGGTAACAGCTATCTCCAAATTCATTTTAGTTTGCAAAATATCTGATAGCATTGCCACATCACGTTCTTGAATATGACGCCGATCTTCACGTAAGTGTAATGTAATACCATCGGCACCTGCTTGTTCAGCTTCAATCGCAGCTTGGATGGGATCAGGATAGCGTGTACCACGAGCCTGTCTTAGTGTTGCAATATGGTCTATATTGACCCCTAGATAAATACTCATTTTTTACCCTTTTGCATAATGTTGTAGCTCAGAAAATAACTGCCTACTCTTTAGCTGTTTGTCACCTAAATAAAACTGTATTACTGACCGCATCAATTGTTTTATTTCTTTTAGACTGTGTTGGTCAAAGTCTTGTTCTAGTAATAAATGTTGTAAACTTCGCCCTGAAATAGTGGGCTGTCTATTATTATCTGCTGCTAAAGCCAAGCCGACATCCGCTTGATAAGTATAACGTAATGACTCATCGATTAGCTGCCCTGTTTCGGCTTCGTGATCAAGTACTAGACCATAGCCCAAATGCATCAATAATCTTTTTTCAAATAAACGTAGTACAACTTCCGTATTTTCTTCATCTTGCAAGCCTAATAAAACAGTTTCATAAGCCTTAAATATTTCCGGTTCAGCTATATTAAGTGGTAATAACTTCACCATTAATTCATTGATGTACAAGCCACATAATGCCGATTCTGCAGTTAATTGATAACGTGCAGTTACCGCTTCAGCCGTGGTCATTGTCTGTAGTTCACTACGTCCTAACCAAGATAGCATTAAGGGTTGATATATCTGTAAAATTCCCGCTTGGCTACGCTTTTTTTGCCGAACACCTTTAGCAATAAGACTTACTCGGCCATATTGTTCGCTAAATACATCCAGTAATAAGCTTGTTTCTCGATAAGGGCGCTGATGTAAAATAAAAGCAGAGGTGAATTCTACATTCACATTAGATGTCGTCGTTATAGCCTAAGTTTTTCAGCATACGCTCATTATCGCCCCAGCCTTCACGTACTTTAACCCACAGACGTAAAAAGACTTTTTTGCTAAATAAGCTTTGCATTTCAAGGCGAGCCTCTTTACCAATCGACTTTAACAGTTCGCCTTTTTTACCAATAACGATAGATTTTTGACCATCTCGTTCAACATAAATAACAGCACCGATTCGGTATAAACCACCTTCATCATCGAACTGTTCAATTTCAACGGTGATCGAATATGGTAGCTCCTGGCCTAAGTGGCGGAATAACTTCTCACGCACTAATTCAGCAGCTAAGAAACGAGAGCTACGGTCTGTTAACTGATCTTCAGGGAATATCAATTCACCCTCTGGCATTAACTGATCTATTTCTTGCTCTAGCTGTTTAACATTGACACCTTTACGAGCAGAAATAGGCACAACTTTGGCGAATTCAAACTCTGCCGATAGCTTTTCAATTTGAGGAAGCAGTACTTCTTTATCCGCCAGTTTATCAACTTTATTAATGACTAAAATAACTGGTGCTTTGGCACTGGATTTTAAGCGTTCTAAAACAGCCACATCTTCCACAGTCCAATTCATACCATCAACTAAAAACAAAATCACATCAACATCATTAATAGATGAAGCTGCCGAACGATTCATATAACGGTTCATTGCCCGCTTATCATCAATATGAATTCCGGGCGTATCAACATAGATAAACTGGCTAGCCTTTGTTGTTTTGATACCCAAAATACGGTGGCGTGTTGTTTGTGGGCGACGTGATGTAATACACAATTTCTGACCTAATACACGGTTAATTAATGTCGATTTACCAACATTAGGACGGCCGATAATGGCAACATAACCCGATTTAAACTGACTGTCTGTCATAATTTACCTTCTAATAGCGTCAATACGCGTTCAGCTGCTCTTTGTTCAGCTTTTCGGTGACTACTACCTTGTGCCACCACAACTTTCTTTAATAATTCTATTTGGCATGATGCTTCAAAAACAGGTTGATTCGTGCCTGTTTTTATTTCTTTAACACTATAAAGAGGTAAAGCATTCTGCCGCCCTTGTAATAATTCTTGCAATCGTGTTTTAGGATCTTTAATCACTTCATTAACATCAATTGCTTGTAAACGTTCATCAAATAATCGCAAGATTAATGATTTGGTAGGCTCCAAACCACTGTCTAAATATAAAGCACCGATAATAGACTCTACCGCATCAGCCAAAATCGATTCACGTCGATAACCGCCACTTTTCAATTCTCCAGGGCCTAGAATCAAGACTTCACCCAAATTCAACTCACGGGCAATTTCAGCAAGTGTCACACCTTTAACCAATAAAGCACGTAAGCGACTTAACTTACCTTCTTTTGCTTGTGGAAAGTTAGAATATAGGACCTCAGCAATCACAAAACTAAGGATTGCATCCCCTAAATATTCTAAACGTTCATTATTAGTCGAACCGACACTGCGGTGACTGAGCGCTTGTTGTAATAAATCAGGGTCTTTGAATGAAACCTGCAGTTTTTTACATAATTCTTCTTGGCGTTGGCTTAACATCTATTTTTTCTGTTCAACATCTATTTCCACATGAAAATGACCAATTAAATCAATCTGTGCCATAAATGGTTTACGCACTTCATAATCTATAACAATCTTGGAGACGTGAACATTATTTTTACCACGAAGAATTTCAATATTATCCTCTTTGACACTAAAAATATAACCCGTATCAAAACGTTTATACATCATCAAAAGAACTTGGTTTTTGGTCATTTTGTTATTTTTAATCTCAACTTCCATCCCATCCATGATCTGTACAACACCATAGTATTCTTGATACATCGGTAATAAGCGCATAACAACAGTCGCAAAGAAAGCGATAATACCTAAAACGAATATCCAGCTAATTAATGTTAGCCCTTTTTGCTTCTTATACATATTCTTCTCCTTACTTAATTGCGTCACCGAGACGATTCCACACTATACCACCCTCATTCCAATCCCAACTCATCCAAATAAGAAATGCTTGGCCCACTAAGTTTTCCTCAGGTACCGTTCCCCAGAAGCGACTATCATTACTATTATCCCGATTATCGCCCATCACAAAATATTCACCTGCTGGAACAATCGTTTCGCCTTCCACTAATCGACGCTTAGGATCAATCAAAATATCATGACCAGACTCACCTAAAGCTTCATAATATAACTCACTTCGGGCTGGCGCAATGCTCAGTAAACTGGCATCTTTTTCTTTGGTAGTTTGAACAACTTCCTCGCCATTAATATAAACAGTCTTATTAAAATAGCCGACTTTATCGCCTGGCAAACCAATCACACGCTTAATATAATCAATCTTCGGATTATTTGGGTATCTAAACACCGCAACATCTCCACGTTCAGGTTCGCCAATTTCTAATATTTTTGTATTTATAACAGGCAATCGTACGCCATAAGAAAACTTATTAACGAGAATAAAGTCACCTATGTGTAAGGTTGGTAACATTGATGCCGATGGAATACGGAACGGTTCGGCAATGAATGAACGAATCACTAATACCACTAAAATAATAGGGAAAAATGACTTTGCATATTCAACGATTAAAGGATCTTTCTGCTTACTGGCTCGCTGAGGGGCCCAGAAGAACATATCTATCAACCAAATTATTCCCGTTACGACAACGAGGGTGACCATTATTGCTGGAAAACTCACTTAGAACGTCCTTTTTTATTTCTTAGATAACTGTAAAACAGCTAAAAATGCTTCTTGCGGCACATCAACCTTACCAATTGACTTCATCCGCTTCTTACCTTTCTTCTGTTTATCCAGTAACTTACGTTTTCGTGACACATCACCGCCGTAACATTTGGCGATTACATTCTTACGCATGGCTTTCACAGTCGAACGTGAAATAATATGTCCGCCAATGGCTGCTTGAATCGCAATATCAAACATCTGACGAGGGATAAGCTCTTTCATTTTTTCAACTAATTGACGACCACGACTCACACTATCATCCACATGGACAATCATTGATAAGGCATCAACACGCTCACCATTGATTAAAATATCTAATTTCACCAATTTCGCTGGTTGGAATCTAATGAAATGATAATCCAAAGAGGCATAACCACGACTAACTGATTTAATCCTATCAAAGAAATCAATCACCACCTCATTCATCGGTAACTCGTAACTAACCGCTACTTGTTTGCCCATATATTGCATGGTTTTTTGTACGCCACGTTTTTCAATACATAAGGTAATTACAGCACCCAAATGTTCTTGTGGCACTAAAATATCAGCAATAACGATAGGTTCACGAATTTCTTCAACCGAGCCTACGTCTGGTAATAACGAAGGGTTTTCAATATTTAGAACTTCACCTTTACGTGTTAACACTTCAAAAACCACTGTCGGTGCAGTTGTGATTAAATCAAGATCATATTCACGCTCTAAACGCTCTTGAATGATCTCCATATGCAATAAGCCTAAAAAACCACAGCGGAAACCGAAGCCTAATGCTTGTGAGCTTTCTGGTTCGAAGAATAGTGATGCATCATTCAAGCGTAATTTAGCCAACGCCTCGCGAAACATTTCAAAGTCTTCAGAACTCACGGGGAATATACCGGCATAAACTTGTGGTGTTGCTGATTTAAATCCAGGTAAAGCTTCACTAGCCCCGTGATGTACATGAGTTAAAGTATCACCCACTGGCGCACCATTAATATCTTTAACACCAGAAATGACATAACCTACTTCACCGCAATACAAACCATCTCGTTCGCTACGTTTAGGTGTAAACACCCCTACTTGTTCAACTTGATATTCTTGTCCCGTCGACATCACACGAATTTTGTCACGTTTTTTAATGCTTCCTTGTGTGATTTTTACCAAGGAAATAACGCCGACATAATTATCAAACCAAGAATCGATAATCAATGCTTTTAATTCACCATCAGCATCGCCTACAGGTGCAGGTATCCGATCAACTAAAGATTCAAGTAAGTCTTCAATGCCAATTCCTGTTTTAGCACTA
>DAOUSV010000171.1 GCA_030627065.1 Piscirickettsiaceae bacterium
ATCGCTTTAGGTATAGAGATGAAAACCTTACCTTTAAATACATTACGCCAGCCGAAAGAATCAACTTATGTGTGCACGATACCTATGCAGCAAACTGGCGAGTTATTGTGGCAAGACTGTTGGTTAAGGAAAAAGTTAGCACATGTACTTTGGGTTCCAGTTGAAGCTGACAATAGTATTCCTTTGGCAGAACGTTATATTGGACATGCTTTTTTATGGAAACCTAGTGCTGCACAAGAGGCAGTACTGAAACGGGACTGGCAAGAGCTTATGGACAGAGTTGTACTGGGTGAGCAAGGCGAGATCTCAGCAAAAGAGGGTGAATATTTACAAATAAGGCCGAAGGCTGCAAATAGTCAGGTGTTAGCAGATGGTATATCGGCAAGTGGTGAGTTAACAAAGATAAATCCTAAAGGCTTTTATTTAAGAACACTTTTTACTAAGCAATTATTGGCATCAGAATAAATAAGGTGGTGCTTTGTCTAGCAAAAAGGCAAAATAGCTTTAAACATTAAAATTGGTAAGGTAAATGAATCGTTTAAAAGCATTAATTATTGATGGAACAGCATTATTTCGAGGTGTTGGCAGTAGATTGATGGAGCAAACAGGGTTCGATGTCACCATTGCTGAAACGGGGGCTCATGGACTGCAATTAGCAAAGAGTAAAAAGTTTGATTTGATATGCTGTAGCTATCACCTACCCGATATGTCGGGCAGTGAGTTTTGTGGTCAAATACGCGCACTTTCTCGTTATGATTTTTCGCCAGTACTTATGTTAACTGGCGAAGATAACCCAAGGATCCTTAAGCAAGCATTGCTATCTGGTGCGACAGATATTTTTTATAAAAAAGATCTATTTGAATTAGAAAATTATCTCAGACGCTTTGTTGAACGGCAAAGTAGAAAATTATCGGGCAGAGTCTTATTCATTGAAGATTCCCGAGTGTTACAAGAAATCATGCTCGACTTGTTGACGGATATGGGCTTAGATGTCGATGCTTATACACATGCGGAAGGTGCGTGGCAGGCCTTTGAAAGTAGTCACTATGATCTTGTTATTACCGACATTATGTTGGAAGGGGCAATGAGTGGTATTTCATTAGTGAGAAAAATTCGACGCTTACATAGTGAGCGGGGCGATGTACCAATTATTGCGGTTTCTGGCTTTGATAATGTGTCACGTAAAATCGAGCTATTTAATCTTGGTGTAAACGATTATGTAGCAAAACCCATTATTCATGAAGAAATTAAACAACGAGTGTTTAATAATGTCACGAGTTACCAGGCTGTATTAGAGTTGCGCTCACAGCAGAAAGCACTGTACAGCCTTGCTATGTTAGATGAATTGACTCAGTTATTTAATCGACATGCCTTGCGTGAATTTTCCAGTAAATATTTTAGTGAAGCTATTCGCTTTAATCGTCCTTTGACTATGGCTGTTATGGATATTGATAGTTTTAAAGAGATCAATCGAACCCAAGGCCATGACAAAGGAGATAAGGTATTAGCAGAGCTTGGACGTTGGTTAAAACGATTTGTTAGGGATGAAGATATGGTGGCTAGATGGTCGGGAGATGAGTTTATTTTCCTTCTGCCGGACTGCGATACTGAAACAGCAAGCGCATTAATGAAAAGGCTTCAAAAACGTCTTTCTCAATTTAAGCCTGAAAATATAGAGTTAACAGTGAGTATCGGTATTGCAAGCACCCAGGGACAGGAAAATAATAACTTAAATAGTCTATTTGAATTGGCCGATGGCGCAATGTATCAAGCAAAAATGGCAGGAAGAAACTGTGTAAGAGAGTACCATCGAGATACAGATAGCCTAGAAACCGACAGTTAGCCTCGGTTTTTGTTATAAATCGTCGCACATTGTTGTTGAGTCAGCATGAAAACACCGTGACCACCCAGCTCAAAATCAAGCCATAAAAACTCAATGTCTGGCCATTTCTCCATAACGGAATAATCACTATTACCAACTTCTACAAATAACAATCCATCAGCAGTTAAAAATTGAACTGCATTAAGTAATATTTGTTCAACTAGCGCTAAGCCATTATCATCGGCTTCGAGTGCTGATGTCGGTTCATGACGGAACTCTTCGGGCAATGTTGCCATTTCATCAGCACCGACATAAGGTGGGTTTGAAATGATAAGATCATATTTTTGATGGTCAAGTGCATTCCATAAATCAGACTGAATTGCCGTCACGCTTTCTTCAAGCCCATGCTTCTCAATATTAATATTTGCCACATCAATAGCATCAGCACTAATGTCGATGGCATCAACCAGTGCATTAGGAAATGCATTGGCTAAGGCAATGGCAATACAGCCACTACCAGTACATAAATCTAAAACATGATGCACAGAATCTGGATCGCTCAACCAAGGTGTAAATTGCTCAGCAATCAATTCAGCAAATGGTGAACGAGGGATTAATACACGTTCATCAACATAAAATGGCATGCCTGCAAACCAAGCTTCATTGACAAGATAAGGCACGGGCACGCGATCGTTAATACGACGGTGAATCAATTCAGCAATAATTGTTTTTTCAGTTAATGTGAGTTTCGCATCAGCAAATAGTTCCGGAAATTCAGTGACCGGTAAATGTAAGCTGTGCAAAATAAGCTGTAAGGCATCATTAAACGCATCGTCATTACCGTGACCATAAAATAGATCAGATGCATTAAATTGAGATGTCGCCCAACGTAAAACATCACGTAGCGTCGATAATTCCTCGACAAGTGTTTGCTGAATTGCAGCCATTTAGCTTGAAACATCAACAAAGTGACCAGCAATTGCCGCAGCAGCAGCCATCGATGGACTGACCAAATGTGTACGTCCTCCTAAACCTTGACGACCTTCAAAATTACGGTTTGAGGTTGATGCGCAATGTTCTCCAGACTCTAAGCGATCAGCATTCATTGCTAGACACATTGAACAACCTGGATCACGCCATTCAAAACCTGCTTCAATAAATATCTTATCTAAACCTTCTTTTTCTGCCTGCTCTTTTACTAAACCTGAGCCGGGTACAACTAAGGCTTGTTTTAATGTTTTAGCAACGTGACCACCTTTGATAGCCGCCGCCGCTTGACGTAAATCTTCAATGCGAGAGTTGGTACATGAGCCAATAAAAACACGATCAAGTTGAATGTCGGTAATCGCTTGATTGGCTTTTAGTCCCATATAGGCCAAGGCTTTTTCCATACCATTTCGTTTGACGAGATCGGATTCTTGAGCAGGATCTGGCACATTCTCTGTCACAGCAATCACCATTTCAGGTGATGTTCCCCAACTGACTTGTGGTTTTATATCTGCTGCTTTTAGAATGATTGTTTTGTCATATACGGCATTATCATCACTATGCAAGTCTGACCACGCTTCAACTGCTTGCTCCCAATAGTCACTAGATGGTGCAAAAGGGCGACCTTTTAGATAATTGACCGTTGTATCGTCAACAGCAATAATACCTGCACGAGATCCGGCCTCAATTGTCATATTACAGACGGTCATACGACCTTCCATGCTAAGTGCTTGAATGGCTTCACCTGCAAATTCTATGGTGTAACCTGTACCACCGGCTGTACCTAACTCACCGATAATGGCTAATACAATATC
>DAOUSV010000001.1 GCA_030627065.1 Piscirickettsiaceae bacterium
CAAAAATTAAACTTGACGATTAAAATAAATAGCCTAGAATATGCACACCTTGTCGCGGAGCGGTAGTTCAGTTGGTTAGAATACTGGCCTGTCACGCCAGGGGTCGCGGGTTCGAGTCCCGTCCGCTCCGCCAATTTTCTTTTTTGCATCCAGTCTTGGATGCAAGCATTCGCAAACACCAGCCTTCGATAAACTCAGGGCTAACGGTGATTACAAATTATTAAACTCTGTTAGATTTATCGTTGTAATAGCCGTATTGTGCTTGGCATTCTGTTTGTCTTGCTGGGTGTTGTAACCCCAGTCGGCAAAGAGTGATTTGATTGGCTTTAAACGCGAATCTGCAATGACATTAATCAACGTTGGTAGTCTATCTTCAACAAATAGAATAGTGTGTTTTGGGTATTCATTAAGCATATTGCTGAGAATGTCCGGCTTGATCATTTTTCTATCTAAACCAAAAATACGCTCATCATTGAATGGAATCGCATTAGCTTTGAGTATATGACTGACAAAGCGTTCTTGTTTTGTGGTAATGATGACGCACTGTTCAGGGTTTATTTGACGAAGCTTATCGGCAACACCATCAAATAGTGGGTTCATTGCAATCCAGTCGTCGAGATTATCATTAATCCAGTAATCACGGGTTTCACCAAAGTGTTGTTTAAGTTGGTCGGTACTGAGCTGTTCTCGCGTAATAATATTTTCAATGGCATTAGCAAAGTTATTAAGCAAGCTTTGTGGCGTCATACCTTTAAACAGTAGTCGCATAATGAGGATAGCTTCATAGCCTGTTTCCATTACTGGGCGAACTTGGCGGAATAGCTCAATCATGTCTGAAGGTGTTTCTGTTGGCATCTCGTGCCAAAGTTGGCTTGCGACTTTCCAGCCGGTGATACTTGTTTCTACGGCGCTGTCACAAATAACGCCATCGAAGTCGAGGGCATAAAGTTTATTATCCAAGTCTTAGTTTCTCAATATACAGAATTTAGTGAAATCACCAGCATCATTCATTGTCCACTTGCCTTTTGGCATTTCTTTCATATTGTCACACCATTTCTCACTGCCGATTTCGGGTGCACAGGCGGTGATGATTGTTGTAAATGACAAGATGATAGTGACAAGGCTAAGCTTTTTAATAAGTGACATTGGTATTCCTTTAACTTAATTTTAATATGTGGTTTGTGTTGTCATTCTCACGTAAGAGGAATTCATGGAGGTGGCGTCTCAACTATCGTTGGCTCCCCGTTTTCACGAGGATGACGCTACTTATTTAAATCAAACACTGTTTGACCATTTATTAATGTATGCACGACTTGATTGTTAAACAGCCAGCCTTTGAAAGGGCTATTTTTACCTGCACTTGCAAATTGTTCGGGCTGACATTCATTGTGAGCATCGGGGTTAATAATACAGATGTCAGCTTGCGAACCTACCTTAAGATGGCCTGCATCAATACCTAAAATAGCGGCGGGTTGGCTGGTTAGGCAGGCAATGGCTTGTTGTAATGAGAGTTCGTCATCATCAACCATTTTCAAGGTGAGAGGGAGTAAGGTTTCAAGCCCTGAAATGCCCGGTGTAGTTTCGGCAAAAGGTCCTAGTTTGGCATCATTGCTCAGCGGTTTATGGTTGGAGCATATTGCGCTGATAATACCGTCACGCAGTCCTTGTTGTAATTGGTCTCTATCTCGAATGCTACGTAGTGGAGGGATTACATGGCTTAAGCTGTCATAATTACCAATATCATGTTCTGTTAAATGCAGTTGATGGGCGCAAACATCAGCAGTGACTGCTAAGCCTCTCTGTTGCGCTTCGCCAATCATTTGTACTGCTCTTGCTGTGGATATATTGTGAAAGTGTGCATTTACCCCAGTTTGTTCAATGAGTAATAAGTCACGGCTAACAGCTATTGTTTCAGCGGCTTCAGGAATGCCACCTAGTCCAAGCCGTGTACTAACCGTACCTTCATGTACGCAACCTTGTGCTTGTAGCCAAGGATCAGCGGCATTAATGAATAAGGTCAAATCAAGTGTGGCGGCATACTCCATTGCACGCCGTTGAATAAGCGTATTTTCAATGGTGTTTAAACCGTTGCTTACGCCTAGACAGCCAGCTTCTTTGAGGGCTAACATTTCGCTAAGCAGTTTGCCTTCAAGCTGTTGTGTCAGTGCACCAATGGTGTGAACCATTGTTCTGCCTGCTTTCTTTGCATGATCTTCAATCAACTCGATGGCGGCAGGGTTATCAATAATCGGTGTTGTATCAGGAGGAATACAAAGAGCCGTAATGCCTCCTTTTACGGCTGCATGAGTTTCACTTTCGATGCCTTTAATTGTCATGCGGGCATTTAGATCTATCAGTCCTGGGCAGACAATCAGTCCTGTCGCATCAATTTCCTGATCGGCGACAAAGCCGTTGAGTTCGGAGGTGATGGCGATAATTACACCATTTTCGACGAAGATATCTTGTTGAAAATCTAGCTGGCTGGCAGGGTCAACAACGTGGCCATTTTTTATATGAAGTTTCATGAATGCGCCTCGTGTTGTTCTGCTTGCGTGCCTAGCGCCATAGACATGACTGCCATACGTACGGCAATTCCATGTGTTACTTGTTCTAAGATGACTGATTGGGGGCCATCGGCAACGGAGGATGCTATTTCAACACCGCGATTGATCGGGCCGGGATGCATGACAATGGCATCTGGTTTTGCTAGTTTTAGCGTGTCGTCAGTCAGTCCGTAGCGTGCGAAGTATTCATTTGAACTTGGTAGTAATGCACCTTGCATACGTTCATGTTGTAGCCGAAGCGTAATAATAACGTCTACGCCATTTAAACCTGACTCCATATCATGATAGACATGAACACCAAGCGATTGTGTGTCGATGGGCAATAATGTTTTAGGGCCGATTACGCGAATTTCACCGACACCTAAGATGGCAAGTGCTTGAATTTGTGAGCGAGCAACACGAGAGTGCAAAATATCACCAACAATGGCGACACATAAATCGGGAAAATGCTGTTTGTGTCGGCGGATAGTAAACATATCTAACATAGCTTGTGTCGGGTGGGCGTGGCAACCATCGCCGGCATTGATTACGCTGACATGCGGGGCAACGTGTTGTGCAATAAACTCAGCCGCGCCGCTTTGATTGTGTCGTACGACAAACATATCGCTGTGCATAGCTTCTAGGTTGTGCAAAGTGTCTAATAAGCTTTCACCTTTTGAAGTGGCAGAAGTGTTGATATTTAGGTTGATAACATCGGCAGAAAGACGTTTTGCGGCCAGTTCAAAGGTGGTGCGAGTACGAGTGCTGTTTTCAAAAAAGAGGTTTACGATTGTTTTACCGCGTAGCAAAGGTACTTTTTTAGCTTGTTGATTGGAGATACTGGAAAACTGTTCAGCACGATCCATGATCTCAGTTAATAACGGTCTTTTAAGACCTTCAATGGTTAAAAAGTGCTTTAAATATCCGCTTTCAGTGAGTTGGTTATTGCTCATTCCGCCTCGGCCTCCTCTTTCTCTTTAGTCGTCAATTCAAGCTGTAAACCATCATTGTTAGTTAGCTTTATATGTTCGTTTTCTTCAAGCTCTACAGACTGTCCAATAATATCGGCATGAAGTGGTAATTCATGACCATCACGTTCAATAAGTACGGCGAGAGTGACGGTAGCAGGGCGACCATAATCAAATATTTCGTTGAGTGCTGCACGAATTGTTCGACCGCTTTGGAAAACATCATCAACTAATAATAGGTGGCGGTCATCGACATTAAATGGCAAATCAGTAGGTGTAACTTGAGGATGCATACCAATGCGTGTGAAGTCATCACGGTAATAAGCGATGTTTAATGTACCAAGAGGGGCATCAAAAAAGTCGGCACCTAATCGCTCAAACAAGGCTTTGGCAACCCATGCACCACCGGTGTGAATACCAATTAATAGCGGTTTCATATCGCCTAATTGGTGGCGAATACCTTCTGCCATTGTATCTAGCAGTTGGTCTATATCGGCAGAGCTTGTTGCAATAGTCATTGTTGATTCAGCCATGATTGAAGTATAAGTTGTGCCGAGATGCAATCCACATCATCACGGTGTTTTGCGTCTAGTTTACTATGAATTCCCAAATGGTCTAATGCTTCGTATGTACTTAGGCGTTCGTCTTGCCATTCCACTGCAATTTGAAAGCGACCATTGAGGCGATTACCAAATTTGCGAGCGGCTTTGGTCATTGTTTGTTCGGAGCCATCCATATTAAGCGGTAGGCCGACGATTAATAGTTGTGGCTGCCATTCATCGAGTAGCTTTTGCATATCATCCCAATTTGGTATGCCATTTTGGGCTTTGATCACGGTGAGTGGGTTTGCGGTAAGTGTGAGCTCTTGGCCGACAGCTACGCC
This sequence comes from Piscirickettsiaceae bacterium, assembly GCA_030627065.1. GTDB lineage: Bacteria > Pseudomonadota > Gammaproteobacteria > Nitrosococcales > Methylophagaceae. The sequence continues at coordinate 4,395 of DAOUSV010000001.1, forward strand.
TATGTTCTTCATGCCATAATCAAAACCGAGAATAGTGCGAGGTGTACTCATGCGTGTCCTGTGGCATTTGACATCAAATTGATATCAATACCTAATAAGTTAGCAGCTGCATGCCACTGTTTATCGGCTGGGGTTTTGAATAAAACATCATCATTCGAATCAACAGTTAGCCAACTGTTTTCAGCAATTTCTTGTTCCAACTGTCCTGCGCCCCAAGAGGAGTAACCTAAAGAGACTAAGGCGTGCTCGGGGCTTTTATCTGTGCCCATGTCTTTTAATATATCGGTTGATGTGGTGAGAAATACATCATCGGCGATTTTAATGGTGTTTTTCCATTCAGTATCGCTATTGTGAAGTACCATGCCTTGATTCTTTTGTACTGGGCCACCAAAGAAAACAGGTGTGTTGACGATTGTTTCTGAGGTGTTGGATATTTCAAAGTGTGTCAGAAGTTCGGTCAATGTGATTGGGGTTGGACGGTTAATAATAATGCCCATTGCACCTTGATCGTCGTGTTCACAAATATAAATAACTGTGCGATAAAAGAAGGTATCAACCAATGACGGCATGGCGATAAGGAAATGATTTTGTAATGAGGAATCCATTTGGCGGCTAGAAGAAGCTGAAGCCAACTTGGAATAAACGTTCGACCTCAGGAATATAACGCTTATTAATGAGGAATAAGATAACGTGATCTTCGGCTTCAATGACGGTGTCATGATGAGTAATAATTACTTTATCGTTACGCACAATTGCACCAATGGTTGTACCAGGTGGCAAGCCAATTTCATCGATACGACGTCCAACAACCAGTGAGGAGTTTTTATCACCATGAGCTACGGCTTCTAACGCTTCTGCCGCGCCACGACGTAAAGAATGAACGGCCACAATATCACCACGCCGAATATGGGCTAATAAGCTACCAATAGTTGCTTGTTGTGGTGATAGGGCAATATCAATACTGCTACTTTCGATAAGGTCTACATAGGCGGCGCGATTGATCAGCGACAGCACTTTTCGTGCACCTAAACGTTTTGCCAACATGGCTGATAGGATGTTGGCTTCATCATCATTGGTCAGAGCACAGAATAGATCGATTTGGTCGATATCTTCTTCTTTCAATAACTCTTCATTGGCAACATCACCTAATAAAACGATGGTGTTTGAGAGTTCGCCAGATAAAAATTCTGCACGCTTGGGATTGGATTCAATTAATTTTAGGTGATAGTCATCTTCTAGCGCTTTGGCAAGTCTGGCACCAATTTGCCCGCCACCGGCAAGCATAATACGTTTGTACGGTTTGTCTAGGCGACGTAATTCACCCATAACCGACATAATGTCTTTGCTGGCGGCGATAAAGAAGACTTCGTCACCCGCTTCTATAATTGTTTCAGCTTTGGGAATGATCGGGCTGCCATCTCTAAAGATAGCCGCTACGCGCGTTTCTGCTTTAGGGAGGTGATCACGTAATTCTTTCAGTGGATTGCCAACTAATGGGCCACCATGAAAGGCTTTTACTGCAACTAATTGTACACGACCATCGGCAAAGTCAAGTACTTGCAATGCATTGGGGTGATTGATAAGTTGTTCAATATAATCGGTTACAATTTGTTCGGGACTGATCAACATATCGATGCTAATAGTATCGTTGTTAAATAAGTCGGGGTTATCTAAGTATTGATTACTTCGGATACGGGCGATTTTCGTTGGGGTGTGATAAAGATTGTGGCAAATCTGGCAAGCAACGATATTGGTTTCATCATTATCGGTTACCGCAAGTACAAGATCGGCATCTTCGGCACCTGCACGGGCTAAGACATCAGGGTGTGATGCATGACCTTGCACTGTACGAATATCATAATGATCTTGTAGAGCTTGTAGAAAATCAGCATTAGTGTCGACTACAGTAATATCGTCATCTTCACGTGCAAGACTTGCTGCAACGGATGAGCCGACTTGACCTGCCCCGAGAATAAGAATTTTCATGATTTCATCCTAAAGCTGTTTAGCATCAATGTCGAGAGAGCGGAGTTTTCGATAGAGGTGTGTGCGTTCCATTCCTGCTAGTTTAGCGGCTTTACCGACATTACCATCTGTTTGTTTTAATTGGTGCAATAAATAAATACGCTCAAACTGTTCACGGGCTTCACGCAGTGGCAAGTCATAATCAATCGAGGTGTTATTTGTACTGACAGACGAATCCGTTGCTTCTTTTAAGGTAAGTGCAATGTCAGTTTCTTCAATATCATCAGACTCTCCCAGCAATAATAAGCGTTGGATGATATTTCTAAGCTCAAGTACATTGCCTGACCATGGATGATTACGCAATCTGTTTTGAGCGGCAACTGTAAAGTGACGATAGGGAAGATCGGCTTGGGTTGTAAATTGGTCAACAAAATGATGAACAAGCTCAGGAATATCTTCAATATGGTCGCGTAAAGGAGGGATTGTTAGGGTAATACTATTAAGTTGATAGAGTAGTGATTCTTCAAATGTACCCTTGTTAACGGCTTGTTCCAAAGAATGCTGGCTAGCACAAATCAGTTGGCAATTATTCAACTTGTTGCTTTCGAGCATGTGAAGAAATAACCGCTGTGCTTTTTGAGGAAGTAGGGCAATATCATCAATGTATAAGCAGGTATTATTGACTAACGCAGATAGTTTTAGGCTGTCTAAAGGAAATGTTTCGGCGGTAAGTTCAATAAATTGACTATCTGAAAACTGGCCTAATGAGTGTAAATAACGAGCAAAGCAATGTTTACCAGTACCGCCTTCACCGAGCAATAGAATAGGCATTGTGTGCTTGGCAACGCGTTGTGCTTGTTCTAGCAACAGAATAACTTGCGGGCTTTTACCAACTGGCTTTTGTGTTTCAAACTGTTGTTTCTCAGATTGTTTTGCTTGATTTTCAAGGGCAACTTCAACACCACGAAGTAGCTTTGCCATTGAAAGCGGCTTTTCGATAAAATCACATGCGCCGAGGCGAGTGGCTTCTACTGCTGTTTCAATTGTCCCGTGACCGGACATCATGACAATCGTGAGGTGAGGATCTTGCTGCTTAAACTCTTTCAATAAGGTGATGCCGTCAACATCAGGCATCCAAATGTCGAGCAATATCAAGTCAGGTCGGTGCTGGGAAAGTGCTGTACGCGCTGTTTCACCATTTTTAGCGGTAGTGACTTGATAGCCTTCATCATCAAGAATATCTTTGATCAGTCCTCGAATATCAGGCTCATCATCAACAACTAAAATAGTGGGTTTATCGGTATTGTTCACGATTTAGAATTCCCTAAAGGCAGGCGAATTATTATACAGGCTCCATCAGGACTTAGGTTTTCAGCCCAAACAATTCCTTGGTGTTCTTCAATTATCTTCTTTACAATGGCTAGCCCAAGCCCTGTTCCTTTAGGCTTATTAGTAGCATAAGGTTCAAATAATGAGTTAAGCATATTGTCGGGAATGCCGGGGCCATGATCGCGTATTTTCAGCTCTAGCCAGTCGGCATTATGTTGTTGTATCTGTGAGTAACTGAGTTCAATATTGATTGCTAATTGGGCATCTTCACTTGCTTCAATCGAATTTTTAATTAAGTTATGAAGGACTTGCCTGAAGCGGTTACTATCTGTTTTTACGCTTATTAGATCACCGCTTTCCAGTAGCTGTATAGAGTTGTTAGTGTTGCTTTGGTATAAGGCGAGGACATCATTAATTAGGTCGCTAAGGATATATGTCTCAATGTGTAAGTCTGGATTGCGAGCATAATCCGAGAAGTCATTGACCATGTCTTTCATGGCATCAACTTGTTGAATAATGGTGTTGGTGAGCTTGTTGAGTAGTTCCGTTTGACCTTCTGGCAATAGCGGCAGATATTTATGCTGTAAGCGTTCAGCCGATAACTGGATCGGAGTGAGAGGGTTCTTTATTTCATGGGCTAGGCGACGTGCAACTTCACCCCATGCGGCATTACGCTGCGCTTGTATTAAGGTCGTAATATCATCAAAAACAATAACCCAACCGGCACTTTCGGGTAGTGGTGTGCCACGACAAATTAGAGTTTTCTGGCGTTTGTTCGGGTGGAGTTCTAACTCTTGTTGCCAGCTATTTTCTTGTTGCATTTGGCTGGAGATCAGATGTACAAACTCGTGTAAATAAGGGTGTTCTTCACTGAGTCGAGAGAGTGGTAATTCAATAAGTTGTTGTAAATCGCAGTCTAAAATTGTGTTACTAGCAATATTGGCTGTTTTTAGATAATGAGATTCATTAAAGGTAACAACACCACTAGAAAGGCTACCTAATACGGTACTTAAATAATTTGTTTGTTGCTCTAATTGGCGATGACTTCTTTGACTGCTATTACGTGCTTGGGTTAATCGTTGAGTCATCTGATTAAATGAACGTACTAGAAAGCCGATTTCATCATGCCCTGCGGTTGAAAGCTGGGTGTTGTAGTTACCTGAAGCGACAGACTGAGTACCATCAGCAAGCTCTTGTAGCGGCTCTACAATACGTCGTGAAATCCAAACCGCAAACCAGATCGACATCAGTATTGTTAGTAATACAATCAGGCTTAATGTCAGAGTGAATATAGTGATCAGTGGTTTTCGTAGATAGCTGAGTTCTTTATAGTCAGTGTAAGCTTCCTGCACTGTTTTGCCTAGTGTACCTAAGCGTTCATTTACCGCGAAAATAGCATGCAGCATCGTTTTTTCTTGCTCTGGCGAGTTTGTTGGAATGCGAACGGCAACCCGTAGTTGTAGTTGACCATCACTATTGGGATCAAGGCCTATATAGTCTTCGTCCTGTTGTAATTGACGAAAAATTGCCTCATTGGGGCGGTTAGGGATCATGATTGTCGTGTCTTTTATGCTTGATGTGACAATCTTACCATCCATGGTCCAAATGTTCATTTCTAGCGTACCACTAAGGCGCGTTAGTTCTTGTAGGCTGCGATTGAGATCGCTTTGAGGTAGCTCACTGAGCACGCCAGCCATCATTCTTGATTGCTTGAGCAGCGTTCGCATTCGAATAGTGAACGCCGATCGACTGAGATCCAAAGAGTCACTTAAGGCCTCTTCGACATTAACATCAAACCAGCTATTAATGCCGCGATGAAGGAAGTGTATAGAAAATCCGTAAACCGTTGTTGTTGATACTAAAATTAATAGAACAAATAGGCTAACAAGGCGAATAGTTAGGCGGGAGCCTGCTTCTTTGCGTTTAAAATCTCGATAGAGTCGTAATAGACTTCTAGTTAAAAGGGTAGCAAGCAAAACCAGACTTAAAATACCTAAGCCGAAAATAGGCAGGAATAAGTTATTGAGTTTAGAGCTGTCTTGAGTTGCTGCACTAAGTAAATAGGCAAGAATCAATAGCAATGCCGCCAGAAAGAAGTAGGGCGCTGTGCCAGAGCTTAAGCGTTTAACTAGATTTATGGCCATATTGCGTGCTTCCAAGGGCTGGTTAGTTGCCATTTTTTTGAGATAAGAGCGCCAGGACGCATTGGTGTCGGTAGTGCATAGAGATCAAGCCCGCTACGAATTTGCAGTGTGATATTGTCAATATCCTCCAGATATTCAGGCGGGAGGTTTAGTAGATTGATACTACCTAATGCGGACAGTGCTGAATCTAAAGAGGGGAAATTACGTTGGTATTGGGTATCTAATGATTGCATCACATATTGTTTTGAAAGTGCGTGATAGCGGAGTTCATAGCGTAATTCCGCGCTCCAAAGAGTCGTCTTCCATTGCCAAAATTGACCGAGAACGGGAATGCTGTGAATAAGCTCAATATTTTGTTGAAATGTGATCGGAACGCCATTGTCTAAAGCTTCGTTAACTCTTGGAGTGAGTGGGTACTTTATTTTTGCATTGAGAATGTATCCATTACCAATTTTTTCGACTTGTGCGTAATAAACTTCAAAACTAACTGCCGGACTTGCTGTGCTTAATAGCAACAGCAAAGCAAAGAGGAAAAATCGGTTAGCGGTGCTGTAGGCTGGCATAATAAAAGCCATCAAGCTCATCATCACCGGGTAGGCGCTGATAACCAACAGATGCACGTGTTGCTGGTGGATCTGCTGATACTTTTTCCTGTGCTTCAGGATGTTGCTCTAAGAAATTCATAATCTGCTGCTCATTTTCCTGTTTAAGTGCGGAACAGGTGGTGTACACCAATAATCCACCAGTGTTGAGCAAAGGCCACAAGTTTTCAAGTAGTTGCTGTTGTTTTTCGACAAGACTGGCAATATCATCAGGGCGGCGAAGCAGTTTAATATCAGGATGACGTCTAATAACGCCAGTACCTGAGCAGGGTGCATCAATTAATATTCGGTCAAACTTCTGGCCATCCCACCAAGCTGCAGTATCACCGGCATCTGCGGCAATAAGAGTGGCGCTTAGATTGAGGCGGTCGGTATTTTGTTGGATTTGTACTAATCGTTTGGGATCTATATCAAGCGCGATAACTGCATTATCAGGTTGAGACTCTAAAATATGACAGGTTTTACCGCCCGGGGCGGCACAGGCATCAAGAATGCGTTGATTAGGTTTGATATCGAGTAACTTGGCTACTTGTTGAGCTGCACCATCTTGTACTGAGACATGACCTTGCTCAAAATCAGGCAATTGATACACATCACAGGGTGAGTCTAATAAGACACCTTGCGCTGTCTGGCTGATGGCGTAAGCAGTAATATCAGCCTCTTGTAATAGCTCTAAATAATGATCGCGGGAACCATATTGTTGGTTGGTACGTAACATCATTGGTGGTTGTTGATTGTTAGCATCCAGTATTGCTGACCACTGTTCGGGCCAATCTTGTTTGAAACGGTCAATCAACCAATCTGGGTGTGAATACTTAGCAGAGTCTTGTTGCAAGGCGCCATCATCAAAGTTACTTGGATCGCGCTGATAGTTACGCAAGCTGGCATTTACAAGCCCTGTTGCCCATGGCTTGCCAAGCTGTTTACAGGCATTAACTGTTTCAGATAGAGCGGCATGTGCTGGAATACGCATGGCACGAAGTTGGTATAAACCACAGAGCAGAAGCGCTGCGATATCTCCATCTTTTTTCTTAAGTGGTTTTTTAACTAGCTGAGAGGCAATAGCTTGCAGTTGGTGATGCCACCGAATAACGCCATAACAAATCTGCTGACAAAGGCTGCGTTCGCTTTCAGGCAAATCAAGAAGTGCCTTACTGAGGACGCCGTTTAATGAGCGATGTTGTTGTGTGACTTCGCTAATAACGCGGGCAGCGTTGGCGCGAGCAGATTGTTTCTTAGCCAAGGTGTTCGCCTATAGTTAAAGAGTTTGCATTTAAAAAGTCAGCAACAGACATGGCACGCTTACCAGGTACTTGAATTTCAGTTAGCCGTAATACACCGTCTCCGGTGGCAATATCAATCCCAAGCTTATCTACAGCAATAACTTCACCTGCGGAGGCATTGTGTTGGCTGGTAATGATATTTGCAGACCAAATACGAAAGACTTTACCTTGCCACAATGTTTGAGCGACAGGCCAAGGATTAAATGCATGAACTTGTCGGGCTATTTCTTGGGCTGTGCGTTGCCAGTCAATAGCGGCTTCATCTTTGTGTAATTTATGGGCATAACACATTGACGTATCATCTTGCGCAATGGCTGATTGTTGTAGGTTTTCGAGCTCGGCTAATGTACTTAATAAGGTGTCAGCACCAATTTTAGCAAGACGATCATGCAGTATTTGCGCTGTATCATCATCGTGAATAGGGCATTCAGTACGAGCCATAACAGGCCCTGTATCAAGCCCCGCCTCCATTTGCATAATGCAAACGCCGGTCGTGGTGTCTCCAGCAAGAATAGCGCGCTGAATCGGTGCCGCGCCGCGCCAGCGAGGTAATAGTGAAGCGTGGATATTGATACAGCCTAATTTAGGTATGCTCAATACAGCTTGAGGTAGCAATAAGCCGTAAGCCACCACGATCATTAAGTCAGCCTTATAGCTTGCTAATGTTGCTTTATCGGTATCTTCTTTAAAGTTAAGAGGCTGTTCGACTGGGATATTATGTTCAAGAGCAAGCTGTTTGACAGGACTTGCTGTGAGTTTTCGGCCTCGACCAGAAGGACGATCAGGCTGTGTATAAACGGCACAGATTTCATGTTCTGTAGTGAACAGTGCTTCTAATGTTTCTGCTGCAAATTCAGGTGTGCCAGAGAATATTATGCGCATCGCTATCCTATGTTTCTTGTTTCAATTGTTTTTCGAGACGTTTCTTAATTCGTTGACGTTTTAGATTGCTGATGTAATCAACAAATAACTTACCATCAAGGTGATCTATTTCATGTTGAATACAGGTTGCCAGCAAATCATCGGCATCAAGTTCAAAGTTATTGCCATCACGATCTAATGCTTTAACACGAACAGTATCAGCGCGAGTGACCATCTCATAGGCTTCAGGTACTGATAGACAGCCTTCTTCGTATTCGCGTTCACCTGCTTTGCTGATTATTTCAGGATTAATAAAGACAAGAGGCGCATCTTTTTCTTCAGAGATATCCATTACGACAAGGCGTTTTTGTACATTAATTTGATTAGCTGCCAAGCCAATACCAGGAGCGGCATACATTGTTTCCAACATATCATCTGCAAGCCGGCGGATTTTATCTGTGACATCCGTAATAGGCACAGCCTTTTTTCGCAGACGAGGATCTGGAAAGCGAAGTATTTGTTTTATTGCCATTTAAAGTCTCAAGATATTAAAAAGGCGATCATTAAGATCGCCTTTTTAAAGAAGTATAAAGCTGTTTAAAAATTATTTTATTTCAGAGAAATATGCCGCAAGGTTGTCAATATCTGCATCAGATAAGCTTGCAGCTTGCATTTGCATAATAACAGACATGCCGCCATTACGTTGTTTATCACGATATGCTTTTATAGCTGTTACTAAATAAGCTTCATTTTGACCTGCAAGGTTTGGGTAGCCAGGCATCATCGCAATACCATTAGCTCCATGACAGGCAGCACAAACAGCGGCCTTAACCTTTCCTGCGGCTGCATCGCCAGCAGCGAATGCGGTACTAGCACCAAAAAGAGCTGTTAAACCAATTAAAGAATATGCAATCTTTTTCATAACATTAACTCCGTTAAAGTTGATATAAACTGTTGCTAAATATACATTGTTTAGCTATATAAAGACAGTTTTTAGCATTAAGATTTATGGTCAGGCCTGAGTGAATAGTCTTTGTGTTTGTAGATTGTGTGAACTAGATATTTGCGATAATTGCGAATAATGGTTAGGCTTATGTTTAACTATTAATGTAATTCATTAACTTTTGCCTTTCGATTGAGGACCTTATCGATGATGCGCCGTTTAATTCTAAATTTATTCTTGCTATCTTTTAGCGTGTCAATAATGGCAACAGAGGTTGCTTTAAACCCGGAACACCCGCAACAGCATGTTGTTGTTCGGGGTGATACCTTGTGGGATATTTCTGGTATGTTTCTAAAATTCCCATGGCATTGGCCTGATATTTGGCAGGCTAATCCACAGATTGAAAATCCGCATTTAATCTATCCTGGTGATATTATTTCACTTGTTTATCGTGATGGTCGTCCTGTGTTGGAGTTAACGCGAGGTGCAAAGGCATATAAAATGTCGCCAGAAATACGTGAGATTGCATTAGAAAAAGCTATTTCAACGGTTCCTTTGGATGCTATTCGGGCATTTTTAACCCGACCTCGCGTAGTGGGTGAAGAAGTGTTGGCGTTGGCACCTTATATTGTTGCAGGCTCAGAAGAACGTTTGATTTCTGGTGCTGGCGATAAAGTGTATGTGCGTAACCTTGATGAAGAGCAAGGTGACCATTACAGTGTATTCCGTAGTGGTCAAATTTATAAAGATCCTCAAACCGCTGAAATTTTAGGTTATGAAGCTATTTACACTGCAGATGCATTAGTGGATGTTATGGGTGACCCTTCAACTGTTAATTTGCGGAAATCAACACGTGAAGTCATGGTTGGCGATAGGTTGTTACCTGTTGTTGCTGACGATTATGATATGAACTTTATGCCTCGCTCCCCAGAGCAGGATCTAGAAGGACAAATTATTGCTGTATTTGATGGCGTATCTCAGGTGGGACAATATCAAGTAATTGTATTGAATAAAGGTATTCGTGATGATTTAGAGGTAGGTCATGTTTTGTCGATCTATCAAGCAGGTAAGTCTGTTATCGATCCTATTCTTTCAGGAAGAGAATCTGAAACTTTTTTCAATACGGAGAATGTAGATAAAGACCGTAATGCAACAGTTACTTTACCTGATGAACATGCAGGTGTAGCAATGGTTTTCAAGAACTTTGAAAAAGTAAGTTATGCCATTGTGATGAAGGCGACACGTGCTATTCATATTAATGATCGTGTTAGTTCATCTGAATAAAAAGGGATTTTATTCTGAATAGGTTTTCAGGAGAACAACAAGAATTAGCATCTTGGCTGGCTCTGCATCGGACACCCGGTGTGGGGCCTGTTACGTTTGCACGCTTGTTAACACAGTTTACTAGTCTGCAGACTATTTTTACCGAGCCTCAAAAAGCGCAAGGAATCTCCGAGCGAACACGCACAGCATTGAAAGCCCCTAATTGGGATCTTGTTGAGCAGGACTTGGCGTGGTTTGAACAAGAAAATCGTCATATTATTACGCTTCATAACCCTCGTTACCCTGAGCTATTAAAGCAAATTTCAGATCCACCGAGCCTATTATTTGTACAAGGTGATGTCGATTTATTATCACAGTGGCAAATTGCAATAGTGGGCAGTCGTAACCCCTCTGCATCAGGACGAGATACAGCCTACGAGTTTGCACGTTATCTAGCGCAAGGAGGCATTGCGATCTCTAGCGGTTTAGCCATGGGGGTTGATGCTGCCGCACATCAAGGTGCCTTAGCTGTACAGGGGAAAACCGTTGCCGTTATTGGTACTGGCCTAGATCGTGTGTATCCCGCAAAAAACAAAGCGTTAGCACATGATATTGCAAAGACTGGTTTAATTGTTTCAGAGTTTGCTTTGGGTACTGCACCACGAGCAGAAAACTTTCCTCGTCGAAATAGAATTATTAGTGGCTTATCTTTAGGTGTGCTAGTTGTTGAAGCTGCGGTGCGTAGTGGCTCTCTTATTACAGCGCGAATGGCCATGGAGCAAGGCCGAGAAGTGTTTGCAATACCAGGCTCAATTCACAATCCACTGGCACGTGGCTGTCATCGCTTGATACGTGACGGTGCTAAATTAGTAGAAACTGCCACAGATATTATTGAAGAGTTAGGTGCATTAGCAGGCGTGTCGGCTGCAAGTGAAGAGCCTATAAAAGAAACCAGTGAAATGCAGTTTGAGGCTGATGATGATTACCAAGTTTTATTTGAATTTTTAGGATATGACCCCATAGTTATTGATGTATTAACCGAAAAATGTGGTTTGACGGCAGAGGCCGTTTCCTCCATGCTGTTATTATTAGAGTTAGAAGGGCAAGTTGAATCGTTGCCGGGTAGCCGTTACGTCCGAACGGGTAAATGATGGGGAAGCAATGAAAGAAAATGTAATTGATGTATTGTTATATTTGTTTGAAAACTATATTGATACGGATGATGTGAAAGAGTCAGATAAGGCAACGATCGAGCGAGAGCTTGAGCGTGTCGGCTTTCCAGAATTAGAGATCAATAAAGCCTTTGATTGGCTAGAAAATATGACTGTAGTAGCCGAAGAATCTTTGGAGGGCGATGAGCTTTCTCCGATAGCGGCTATACGCTTTTATACAGAGCAAGAAATGGCGCGATTGGATGTTGATTGCCGAGGATATTTGTTATTTTTAGAGCAAGTAGATGTTTTAGATTCTGAAACACGGGAAGTTGTTATTGAACGTGTGATGGCTTTAGATACTGATGAAATAGATTTAGAAGACTTGAAATGGGTGGTGTTGATGGTGTTATTTTATCAGCCTGGCCGCGAAGTCGCTTATGCATGGATGGAAGATTTAGTATTTGAAGATATGGAAGCGGTTATTCACTAAAAGACAGATTAGAAAGGTGTTGGAACAAAGAATATGGAAACAAAATTAGTTATTGTTGAATCGCCAGCAAAATCAAAAACAATCAAAAAATACTTAGGAAAAGGCACTGAAGTATTAGCCTCTTACGGTCATGTTCGTGATTTGCTACCGAAAGAAGGTGCGGTTGATACTGAAAATGATTTTGCGATGAAATATCAAATTATTGATCGCAATAGTAAACATGTTGATGCCATTGCCAAGGCGATGAAAAAAGCCGATGTGCTCTATCTAGCAACGGATCCGGATCGCGAGGGAGAGGCGATTTCATGGCATTTGTTTGAATTACTAAAAAAACGTGGTGTATTAAAGAATAAAACAGTACATCGTGTAGTTTTCCATGAAATAACTAAGCAAGCGGTTAATGATGCCGTGGCTAATCCACGTGAATTATCGATGGACATGGTTAATGCTCAGCAAGCACGTCGAGCCTTAGATTATCTAGTTGGTTTTACGCTTTCACCATTATTATGGAAAAAGATTCGTCGTGGTTTATCAGCTGGACGAGTACAAAGCCCAGCATTAAGAATGATTGTTGAGCGTGAGCTAGAAATTGAAGCCTTTATTCCAAAAGAGTATTGGACGATTGAGGCTGATACTGCAGTAAAAAAACAAGCATTTGAAGCTAAGCTAACGCATTACAATAGTGAAAAGTTGTCACAGTTTACGGTTACTAATGCGGAGCAATCGGCAGATATTGTTGAGGCTTTGAATAAAGCGGCAGACGGCAAATTATTAGTTACCAAAGTTGATAAGAAGCAACGAAAACGTAACCCCGCGGCTCCATTTACAACATCAACCTTGCAACAAGAAGCATCTCGTAAACTAGGTTTTGGTGCTCAACGTACAATGAGTGTTGCTCAGCAGTTGTATGAAGGTACTGATACCGGTGACGGCGCGGTTGGTTTGATTACCTATATGCGTACCGACTCTGTGACTCTGGCATCGGAAGCGGTTGATGAAATTCGCGGTTATATTGCTGAAAAATATGGTGACGGTAGTGTGCCATCATCACCTCAAGTATATAAAACAAAGTCTAAAAATGCTCAAGAAGCGCATGAGGCTGTACGAACAACCTCTATTCGTCGAACTCCAGAGTCATTGAAATCCTATCTATCTTCTGATCAGTTAAAGTTATATACCTTAATTTGGCAGCGAACAATTGCCAGTCAGATGATTCATGCAACAATGAATACGGTCGCTGTTGATTTAGCTTGTGGTACCGGAAATACTTTCCGAGCGACGGGTTCAACGGTAGTTAACCCCGGCTTTATGAGTGTTTACCTTGAAGGCAAAGATGATTCTGCCAAGTCAGATAAAGATGAAAAACTACTGCCGACAATGGATGTGGGTGATATTGTTGACCTTAAAGAAATTCGACCAGAACAGCATTTTACTGAGCCTCCACCGCGTTTTAGTGAGGCTAGTTTAGTTCGATCTTTGGAAGATAATGATATTGGTCGCCCATCGACCTACGCCAGTATTATTTCGACGTTATTACAGCGTGAGTATGTTGAGTTAGAGAAAAAACGTTTTCATCCGACAGATGTTGGCCGTGTAGTCGGTAAGTTTTTAGCACAACATTTTACCAAATATGTTGATTATGATTTTACATCGAAATTAGAAGATGATCTTGATGCCGTTGCACGTGGCGAACAAGAGTGGATACCTTTACTAAGCAAGTTTTGGGGGCCATTTAAAGAGCAAGTCGAAACTAAAGATAAAGAAGTTCAACGTAGTGATGTAACACAAGAAGATATTGGCGAAGATTGCCCTAAATGTGGCAAGCCGTTATCAAGTCGTCTGGGGCGTAGTGGTCGCTTTATCGGTTGTACTGCTTATCCTGAGTGTGATTATACGCGTAATGTCAATGGTGAAGAAACGACGGCGAGCGAACCAGATGTAGTTGCTGATCGTAAATGTCCAAAATGTGAATCTGACTTATGGGTTCGCACGGGAAAATATGGCAAATTCATTGGCTGTAGTAGCTATCCAAAATGTAAACATATCGAATCATTAGAGCAGCCTACCAATACGGGTGTGAGTTGTCCGCAGTGTAATAAAGGTGAGATTCTGGTTCGCAAGTCAAGACGAGGTAAGATATTTTATTCTTGTTCAGACTATCCAGGTTGTGACTATGCATTATGGAATGAACCGGTTAAAGAAGAATGTCCTGACTGTAAATGGCCTATCTTGACGGTTAAAACGACTAAAAGTCGTGGTACAGAAAAGGTTTGCCCTCAGAAAGAATGTAGCTTTAGTGAAAAAGTAGAGTCGTAATTTAATAAAGGAGCATGTCAATATGCGTAAGTTGATTAGTGCTGTATCTATGGCTTTTTTGTTTTTATCTTTCTCTGCTTCAGCAGTAGAGCTAGGTGGGATCACTATGCCTGATAAGTTGCGGGCGGGTGAACAGTCTCTATCATTAAATGGTGCAGGAGTTCGAAGTAAATTTGTTTTTGATTTATATGTAGCAGGCTTATATTTGACTGTAGGCAGCAGTGATGCCCAAGCGATTATTAATTCTAATGATGCAATGGGGCTTCGTTTGCATATTATTTCATCAAAAATAACTTCTAAGAAGATGACTAAAGCAACCCGTAAAGGCTTTAAGAAAGCAACAGGTGGAAAAATAGGTGCTATTTCATCTGAGATTGAACAGTTCTTAGAAGCGTTTAGTGCCGAGATCGTTGAAGGCGATGTGTTTGAGTTTGTATCGACAGCAGGTAGTGTTTCTGTTTCAAAAAACGGCAGTAAACAAGCGACTATTTCTTCGCAAGAGTTTAAGCAAGCCTTATTCGGAATTTGGTTGTCAGACCACCCTGTAAAAGAGAATTTAAAGAAAAAATTATTGGGTAACTGAACATGGTTTTGGATAAAGACTCACCTTGTTTGTGAGTTATTATCCTTATTATTTAGAGAATGACTTCACTATTCTTCGATCATTTTCTATTAAGCTTAGTGCTTTTTCCAGCATTTCTTGGTCATTATCTATAATCCCTCTCTTTAAATAAATACCGATATAAATCATGCCGGAAAATTTTTCAAAAAGAGGCTTAATACTAACTTTTTTTATGAATGAATTATTCTTTTTTAAGATGCCTTCATAGTAATCCTTTCGATCCTTGAAATTAGGTGTCCATATTTGATTTCGGTAATTAACAAACTTGTAGCCTGTATCGTTCTTTTTCGCGGTTTCGTAGGCGTTAACTAAGTCATCTAATGTACTGACATACTCTTCGACAAAGTCTTGAGTGAAGCTTTTAATATTGCTTTTGTTAAGTGTTAATACTTCTTTTACTTTTGGCGGAGCTTTATCTCCCTCACCTCCACAGGCGCTAAGAAACAGACTGATAAGAACATAGAATGCTAAATACTTCAGACTTGATAATTGCTTCATGACACACCTTTAAAAGTACAGATTTAGAGTTCATCATAGTCTTAAATTACGAGACTTTGTTAATTAATCAGCCTGTAAGTCTTCGAAGCTTTTAAGAGCAATCGTTGTTGCTTGTTTAGTTGATGACGCAAGCACATTAAAATGGCCCATTTTACGACCAGGGCGAGCTTCTTTCTTGCCATATAAATGCAATTTGTTTTGAGCTTGTGAGAGCAATATATCCCAGTGTGGTTGCGTTTGCCCCCAAACATCACCTAATAGGTTAATCATTACAACTGGTGATGTTAGATTGCAGTTACCTGAAGGAAGCCCACACAACATACGAACTTGCTGTTCAAATTGTGAGGTTTCACAGGCATCTAAAGTAAAATGACCAGAGTTATGAGGTCGTGGTGCAATCTCATTTGTCAGAATATTGCCTTCTGTTGAAATAAAGAACTCAACCGCCATTGTGCCGACATAGTTTAAGCCGTTGGCAATTTTATCTGCCATTTCAATAATAGTTTGTGTTTGCTGTTCAGAAATGCTGCTGGGAACAGTTGTCGAGTGCAGAATGCCATTAATATGTACATTCTCTGCAATAGGGAAGTTAGTAATGTCGCCAGACTGACTACGTGCCAATACAGTTGAAACTTCACGATCTAAGTTGATGCGTTGCTCTAATACACATTCAGCGCCATTTAATGATGCAAATGCAGCACGGACATCATCGGCACTATGGCAGACGACTTGTCCTTTGCCATCATAACCAAAACTGGCTGCTTTTAAGATAGCTGGAAATTGGAATGTATCAGCAATGGCATCAATATCTGCATCAGATCGGATAGCGGCATACGGTGCAACATTAATCTCTAATGATTCAATAAACTTTTTCTCAATAATACGATTTTGGGTTTGAGATAATGCATCTGAAGAAGGGTGAACAACTGTTTTAGCTTCAAGAAATGACAGAGTGCTTGCGGGAATGTTTTCAAATTCAGTCGTAATAGCATCGCAAAGTTCGGCAAGTTGCGCCAATGCTTCCTCATCCGTGTATTTTGCACAAATATGTTTATCAGCAATAATGCCGGCGGGACTATTAACGTCCGGTTCTAAGACAACGACTTTATAGCCCATTGTTTGAGCCGCAGTTGTGAACATGCGGCCTAATTGACCGCCACCAAGCATGCCAAGCGTAGCCCCGGGTAATATCATTTTTTGTTTAGTCATGGTCTTTATTCTGATGGAAGTGTCATTTCCAACACCATCTGATGTTGGTCTTTTCTAAACTGTTCTAACTTTTCTGCAAGTGCTGTATCTGTTGTTGCAAGTTGTGCTATTGCGAATAAAGCTGCATTTGCTGCACCTGCTTCACCAATGGCAAAAGTAGCAACAGGAATGCCTTTAGGCATTTGAACAATAGACAGCAATGAATCTTGCCCTTTCAAATAACGAGATGGAACTGGCACGCCTAAAATAGGAAGTATTGTATTTGCTGCCAACATACCCGGGAGATGCGCTGCGCCACCTGCACCCGCAATAATGCACGTTAGGCCTTTATCTTTTGCTGTTTGAGCATACTCTGTTAGTAAGTCCGGTGTGCGGTGTGCGGAAACGACTTGTGTTTCATAAGGCACGCCAAAGTTTTCTAATTGTTCAACCGCTTTTTGCATTACAGGCCAATCACTATTACTTCCCATGACGATGCCAACTACAGGTTTGTCCATAATTTATCCGTTATATTTCTTAAACATAAGTGCGTATTTTAGCTATTTTATTGAATTTAGGGAAATTTGTAGGTATTTGATGGAATGAAAAACATCAAGACCATTGAATGGCGGTGGCTCAAACGCTATAATGAGTGATTCATTTTGCCGTCTTTTGATTGTAAAGACAGTGCTCCTCGCGTCTATGGTGACAAGGAGACAGGCATTAACAGTAATATGAAGGTATATGACGTGAGTCAGCCAACTGAATTAGAACAAGGTCTTTATAGACCCGAATTTGAAAAAGACAACTGTGGTTTTGGTCTTATCGCCCAAATGGACGGTAAAGAAAGCCATTGGTTAGTCGAAACTGCAATTGAAGCATTAGCTAATTTAACCCATCGTGGCGCAATAGGTGCGGATGGTAAAACCGGCGATGGTTGTGGTTTATTAATGAAAAAACCGGATGGTTTTTTCCGTGTAATTGCGGATGAATTAGGTTTTTCTTTAGCTGATAACTATGCTGTTGGCATGGTCTTTTTGTCGCAAGATGAAGCTAAAGCAAGTGCTAATCAGGATGTTGTTACGCAGCAATTATCTGATCAAGGTCTTGAGGTTTTAGGCTGGCGCGAAGTGCCGGTTGATGCCGAAGCTGCCTGTGGTGACACTGCCTTAGCCTTATTGCCAATTATGCGCCAAGTATTTGTTAATCCGGCTGCTGATATGGATAAGGCGGCATTTGAACGCCATCTCTATATTGCCCGCCGGTTGGCTGAAAAAGCGATTACAGATGAAGCGTTCTACATTCCTACATTATCATCGCAAGTAGTGTCATATAAAGGCTTGGTTATGCCAGCCTATTTGAAGACATTCTATAAAGATTTGAATGATGAACGTATGGAAACCGCGGTATGTGTGTTCCATCAACGTTTCTCAACTAATACATGGCCGCAATGGAAATTGGCTCAGCCTTTCCGTTATTTGGCACATAATGGTGAAATCAATACCATTCAAGGTAACCGCAACTGGGCTTTGGCTCGCGGTACTAAGTTTGCCACATCATTAATAGACAATATGGATGATATTCGCCCGCTGGTGAATACATCGGGGTCAGATTCATCAAGCATGGATAATATGCTTGAAGCAATGATGGCTGGTGGTATTAATATGTTCCGCGCTATGCGTTTGTTGGTACCTGCCGCTTGGCAGAACGACAACACCATGGACAAAGATCTTAAAGCGTTCTATAACTATAACTCTATGCATATGGAGCCTTGGGATGGGCCTGCTGGCGTAGTGTTAACCGATGGTCGTTATGCTGCCTGTTCATTAGATCGTAATGGTTTGCGTCCTGCGCGTTACATCATCACTAAAGATCGTCATATTACGATTGCATCGGAAGTGGGCGTATACAAGTACAAGCCTGAAGATGTATTAACTAAAGGTCGTTTAAAACCAGGTCAAATGTTAGCTGTTGATACTGAAACAGGCGAGTTATTGCTTCCTGACGACATTAATGATGCCTTGAAAAATGCACAGCCTTATCGTGAATGGATTGAAACCAGTCTAAAACGAATTGAAGATACTGCAGATGATGAAACTCAAGCAACGCTTGAAGGTGATTATCTTGTAACCTATGAGAAATTATTCCAAGTCAGCTTTGAAGAACGCGATCAAGTTATCCGTGTTTTAGGTGAAGCGGGCCAAGAAGCAACAGGCTCAATGGGGGATGACACGCCTTTCCCTGTTATGTCTCATAAAGAACGCTCATTATTTGACTATTTCCGTCAGCAGTTTGCCCAAGTAACCAACCCACCGATTGATTCATTACGTGAAAATATCGTAATGTCATTGGAAACCTGTTTTGGACGCGAGCATAACTTATTTGAAGAAGGCCCCGAGCATGCTGAACGCGTGGTGGTTGATTCACCGGTATTGTCAGAAAGCCGTTTTTACCAGCTTTTAGAATTAGGTGATGACGATAAGAACTATCAATCAACCGTTATTTCACTTGGCTATTCGGCTGAATTAGGATTAGAAGCTGCGGTTGATCGTATTGTTGATCAAGCAGAGCAAGCTGTACGCAATGGCTCGGTTATTATCGTATTAACAGATCGTAATCTTAATTCAGAGAGCTTACCTGTTCACGCTTTACTCGCAACAGGTGCGGTACATCATCGATTGATCAAGTCGGGTCTACGTTGTGATGCTAATATCGTTGTTGAAACAGCAACCGCACGTGATTCACATCACTTTGCTGTATTGATTGGTTATGGTGCAACTGCTATTTATCCATATCTAGCGTATGCATCGTTAAATGACATGATTAATACCCATGAGATAAAAGACATGACGTGCCCAGAAGTCTGCGCGAGTTATCGTAAAGGTATTAATAAAGGCTTATTCAAAGTCACATCGAAAATGGGCATTTCAACTATTGCCAGCTATCGTGGCGCGCAGTTGTTTGAAATTATCGGTTTGCATGAAACCATTGTCGATAAATGCTTCTTAGGCACTACTAGCCGTATTAGTGGTACTGGTTTTGAAGAGTTACAAACCGATCAACAAACTGTTTCTGACAATGCTTGGAATCCACGTAAAAAACGTGAGCAAGGCGGACTATTAAAATATGTTCATGGCAATGAATATCATGCTTACAATCCTGATGTTATTGCAACATTGCAAAAAGCAGTGCAAGGCGGTAGTTATAATGACTATAAAGCCTATGCCAAATTAGTTAATGAACGCCCAGCGATGGTATTGCGTGATTTATTAGCCTTGAAAGAGTCTGATTCACCGTTAGCATTAGAAGATGTTGAAAGTGTTGGCAATATCTTGGCACGCTTTGATAGTGCCGGTATGTCATTAGGTGCATTGTCACCAGAAGCACATGAAGCATTGGCTGTCGCCATGAATACGCTTGGTGGACGTTCAAACTCGGGTGAAGGTGGTGAAGATCCCGCTCGCTTTGGCACTAAGAAAGTATCAAAAATCAAACAAATTGCCTCGGGGCGTTTTGGTGTAACGCCGCATTATTTAGTTAATGCAGACGTGTTGCAAATCAAAGTAGCACAAGGTGCAAAACCGGGTGAGGGTGGACAATTACCAGGTGGTAAGGTTAATCAAATGATTGCAACATTGCGTCATTCGGTGCCAGGAGTCACGCTTATTTCACCACCGCCACATCATGATATCTACTCGATTGAAGATTTAGCACAGCTAATTTTCGATTTGAAACAAGTTAATCCTGATGCTCTAATTTCAGTGAAATTAGTATCAGAAGCGGGCGTAGGTACAATCGCGGCTGGTGTGGCTAAAGCTTATGCTGATTTAATCACTATTTCAGGCTATGACGGTGGTACGGCGGCAAGCCCATTAACCTCAGTTAAATATGCTGGTGGCCCATGGGAATTAGGCTTGAGTGAAACGCATCAAGCATTGCGAGCCAATAACTTGCGAGATAAAGTTCGCTTGCAAACAGATGGCGGCTTGAAAACAGGTTTAGATGTAATTAAAGCGGCAATATTAGGGGCGGAAAGCTTTGCCTTTGGTACTGGCCCTATGGTGGCGTTAGGGTGTAAATTCCTACGTATCTGTCACCTGAATAACTGTGCGACCGGTGTTGCAACTCAGAATGATGTATTGCGTAGCAGTCACTTTATTGGTCTGCCGCAAATGGTAATGAACTACTTCCAGTTTGTTGCCCGTGAAACCCAAGAGTGGTTAGCGATTTTGGGTGTGAGTAATATGGCTGATTTGATTGGCCGTACTGATTTGCTTGAAATATTGCCTGGTACAACAGACAAACAACGCAAACTAGATTTAGAACCATTATTATCAACAGCAGGTGTGGCGGCTGATAAGCCTCAATACTGTGTTGAGCCACATAATGAACCTTATGATAAAGGTGTTCTTGCTGAACAAATGATTGTTGATATGAAAGAGGCTATTGCCAATAAAACAGGCGGTTTCTTTGAATATGATGTGCGTAATATCAATCGCTCTATTGGTGGTCGGATCTCTGGTGAAATTGCTAGGCATCACGGAAATTACGGCATGAGTAAGTCACCACTTCGCTTGCAGTTTACTGGTTCTGCGGGCCAGAGCTTTGGCGTATGGAATGCGGGTGGTTTGGAAATGCGTCTTGAAGGCGATGCGAATGACTATGTAGGTAAAGGAATGGCGGCTGGTAAGCTGACGATTTATCCTTCACCAGAAAGTGATTTTGCAACACAAGAAGCCAGCATTATGGGTAATACCTGTTTATATGGTGCAACAGGCGGCGCATTGTATGCTGCTGGTTTAGCAGGCGAACGCTTTGCTGTTCGTAACTCAGGTGCAATAGCTGTTATTGAAGGTCTTGGCGATCACGGTTGTGAATATATGACTGGTGGTGTGGTGGCTGTATTAGGTGAAACAGGGCTGAACTTTGGCGCGGGAATGACCGGCGGCTTTGCTTATGTCTTGGATCTTGATGATACTTTCTCTGAGCGTTATAACCCTGAATTAATCGAATTGATTCGGATGAATAGCGATGATGTTTCAGATTATGCCGATCATTTGAAAATATTGATTGAAGATCATGTTCGTGAAACAAACAGTGATTGGGGTAATCAATTACTAGATATGTTTAAGCAACGTTTGGCACAGTTCTGGTTAGTGAAGCCTAAAGCAGCGGCACTTGATGATTTGTTAGCACTAGCAACAAAGGCGAAGTAATTATGGCTAAAAATACCTTTCAATTTCTAGATGTTAAACGCCACGATCCTAAAAAGATTGATGCTAAAAAACGAGTTGAAAACTTTGGTGAGATTTACGAAGGCTTTGATGCAAAAGCATCAGCCGATCAATCTGATCGTTGTTTAGAATGTGGTAACCCGTATTGTGAATGGAAATGCCCAGTGCATAACTATATTCCAAACTGGTTGAAACTGGTTAGCGAAGGCAATATCGAGCAAGCGGCTGAATTAGCCCATCAAACAAACACTTTGCCAGAGATTTGTGGTCGAGTATGTCCACAAGATCGTCTTTGTGAAGGTGCATGTACCTTAAATGATGGTTTTGGTGCGGTTACGATTGGTTCTGTTGAAAAATACATTACCGATACCGCCTTAGAGCAAGGCTGGCGACCTGATATGTCTAAAGTAAAAGACACAGGCAAGCGGGTTGCTATTGTTGGTGCAGGCCCTGCTGGTTTAGGTTGTGCTGATATTTTAGTGCGTGCCGGTGTGACACCAGTTGTGTTTGATAAGCATGAAGAAATTGGTGGCTTATTAACCTTTGGTATTCCAGAATTTAAACTTGAAAAAGAGGTAGTGAAACGTCGTCGCGAAGTGCTTGAAGGCATGGGTGTTGAGTCTGTTTTAAATACCGATATTGGTAAAGATATTCAATTCCAAACTTTGCTTGATGAATACGATGCGGTGTTTTTAGGCATGGGAACATACACTTATATGAAAGGTGGTTTCCCCGGTGAAGATAAGCAAGGTGTTTATGAAGCATTGCCTTATTTAGTTGCCAACAATAAACAATTATTAGACTTAAACCCAGTAGATTATGTTGATTTAAAAGGTCAAAAAGTAGT
Source organism: Piscirickettsiaceae bacterium (assembly GCA_030627065.1). Lineage (GTDB taxonomy): Bacteria > Pseudomonadota > Gammaproteobacteria > Nitrosococcales > Methylophagaceae. The sequence goes on from DAOUSV010000001.1 coordinate 27,134, forward strand.
TGTTTTAGGTGGTGGTGATACTGCGATGGATTGTAATCGTACTGCTATTCGTCAAGGTGCTGAAATTGTGCAATGTGCGTATCGTCGTGATGAAGAAAATATGCCCGGTTCACGTCGTGAAGTGAATAACGCTAAAGAAGAAGGCGTTGAGTTCTTATGGAACCGTCAACCGATTGAAGTTATGGGTGATGACAAAGTAACTGGTATTAAAGTGATTACCACCGAATTAGGCGAGCCTGATGAAAATGGTCGTCGTCGTCCAGAACCGATTGCAGGTAGTGAAGAAATTATTGATGCTGATGCTGTAATTATCGCGTTTGGTTTCCGTCCAAGTCCTGCACCGTGGTTTGCTGAGTTTGGTGTGGAAGTGAATTCATGGGGTGGTGTTATTGCTCCTGAAGATGGCAAGTTTGGATTTCAAACAACCAATGAAAAGATCTTTGCTGGTGGTGATATGGTGCGAGGATCTGACCTTGTAGTTACCGCTGTTTGGGAAGGTCGCCAAGCGGGTGAAGGGATTTTAGACTTTCTTAAAGTCTAGTCGTTAATATAGAAGGAAAGTTTGTGTCAGAACTAAAAAATGATCGTTATCTAAGAGCATTACTCCGTCAACCTGTTGATAAAACACCTGTATGGGTGATGCGTCAAGCAGGGCGCTATTTGCCTGAATACCGTGAAGTACGTGCGAAAGCAGGCGACTTTATGACGTTGTGTTCAACGCCTGATCTGGCTTGTGAGGTGACTTTACAGCCTCTGCGTCGCTTTGATTTAGATGCGGCTATTATCTTTTCTGATATTTTGACCATCCCAGATGCGATGGGTTTAGGGTTGCACTTTGTTGCTGGTGAAGGCCCGAAGTTTACCAACGTTATTAAAAGCACCGCTGATATTGCTAAGTTAGGTGTTCCAGATATGGAAGATAACTTGGGTTATGTGATGGATGCGATTCGACTGACGCGTCGTGAAATTGATGGCAAAGTGCCATTGATTGGTTTTAGCGGTAGCCCGTGGACATTGGCGTGTTATATGGTCGAAGGCGGTTCGAGTAAAGACTTTGCTAAAGTAAAAGGTATGTTATTTGATGAGCCTAAACAAATGCACGCTTTGCTTAATGTCTTAGCGGATTCGGTGATTGCGTATTTGAATGCTCAAATTGCGGCCGGTGCTCAATCTATTATGTTGTTTGATACTTGGGGTGGTGCATTAAGCACAACAAATTACCAAGAATTTTCATTGGCGTATATGCAAAAAATTGTAGCGGGTTTAACCCGAGAAGCTGATGGTAGAAAAGTACCTGTTACTTTATTCACCAAAGGTGGCGGTCAATGGTTAGAGCTCATGGCGGCAACAGGTGTTGATGCGATTGGCCTTGATTGGACAACGGATATTACTACTGCACGTAAACGAGTAGGTGATAAAGTGACATTGCAAGGCAATATGGATCCTTGTGTGCTTTATGCTTCAGCAGATCGTGTTGAACAAGAAGTTGCCAGTGTTTTAGCCGGCTTTGGCCCAGGTGAAACTGGCCATGTGTTTAATCTCGGCCACGGTATTCACCCAACTATCGCACCTGAAAAAATGGAACGGTTAGTAGATTCAGTACATAAGCTAAGTGAACCTTATCACGCTTAGATCACTGTATTCAGATAGATAATAAGAAAGCTAGGTAGATTGAATCTACCTAGCTTTTTTTTAGAAAAACGAAAAGTATTTAGAACTTAACTTGACCGTGAACCCAGAACTTTTCTGTATCCGGTAACGAGCTGTTTATTTTGTTGATTCCAACGTTGTTGTATCTCTGCTAACGCTAAGTGAATACCGTTGTCTTTCGGTAATACTAAGGGTCTAGAAGGGTCGCCTTTTTCGAGAAGTATTAATGTATGTTCAAAGGTTCGTAATGAGTTGCTCAATTTTAATGCGTAATACGACTGAGGGATGAGTCGTGTATTGTGTTAATAGAAAGGCAATCTGGTAAGAACGCATACGCTCACTACCCGCATCATTAATAGCCGCAGCACCACCTTCTAAACGTCTAGATGCATATAAGGTCGAGGCAATAGCGATAAATACAATAATAAAATAGACCAGCAATAAAGTGGTGATCTTTTGTTGAATTATCAGCTTAGAAAGGTTCATCATTGAATTGCTATTTCCAGCAAAAAAAGTGTAGACCATAGTCTATAAGTGATATTTTTCTTAGGTTATCATTAAATAAATTAAGAGTAAGTTAGTGCCCAATAATAGAATAGACATGGTTTTCCAAAATTTTAAAGGATTACGTTCAAGTAACGGTAGTTGATCTTCTTTTAAAAACTGGGGATTGGGTTTTCTTAAATCACATTCAAATTCTGACATTTTTTCATAGCGATTTAGAGGATCAACAAGTACGGCTTTTCTAATCGCTTTATCAATCCAATGTGGGATATTACTTATATAGCTACTGATAGGTCGGTATTGTAAGCGGCGAAATGATGCATTATCTGATGCGCGAGAAAGTCTATCGCCGTAGGGGAGTTTCCCTGTAATCATTTCATAGGTAATACAGCCAAGGGCAAACAGGTCGGACTGTGAGGTGCCTACACCATTGATAAGGTATTCGGGGGCAGTGTAGTGCTTTGTACCTAATAATTCTTGTCGTTCAATGGGGGTTGATACATCAGACATGCCTGCAATTTTTGTTGAACCGAAATCAACTATTTTGACCAAGCCTTCAGCCGTAATCATAATATTACCCGGCTTAATATCTTGATGTAGCATATCTAAACGGTGAAAGGCACGAAGCCCGGATACCGCTTGTGACACAATGTTTCTAATCTCAGTTAGATCAGGTTCAACTTGGTCTGTCATCCATTGTTCAAGTGTTTTTCCTTCAATATATTCCATCACATAATAAAGAAAATGACGTGGACGTGTTTGTTCGATGGTTCTGATAACGTGAGGGCTATTTATACGCCTACCGATCCACTCTTCCATTTGAAAACGCTCGAGATAAGCAGGATCATCCTCAAAGTTAATCGAAGGTGTTTTAAGCACCACTTTTTCATTGGTGTCGGTATCAATGGCAAGATAAAGCTGACTAGTTGAGCTGGCATGTAATTCTCTAGTTACACGATACCCATCTAAAGTGACACCTTCATATAATTCAGGAGGAAAGGGAAGTTTTGTGAGTTGTGAATAGACCTCCTCAACATCCTGCGAAGGTAATTCTTTAATTTGTATCGCCTGACAACTGATATTATCAAGACTGCCATTTTGCAGAGATTGAGCGACTAACTGTTCACATAAAATGGTTAAATCATGTTGTTCATATTTAATGGCATCAAGAATAACCTTGTCAGAGAGGGTGTCATGAACACCATCCGTTGCAATAAAAAATATATCACCCACCTCAACGGTTAATGATTTGTAATCAATATCTAAGCGATAATCTATACCCATCGCACGACCGAGATATTCTTGTTGTCCGGGCATATGGACACGATGATCTGTTGTTAACTGCTCTAGACTGTTATCACGAAACAGGTAAATACGAGAATCGCCGACATGAAATAAATGAGCCGTTGTGGACTTAATGACCAGCCCACAAAAGGTAGTTGCTAAACCACGAGAAATATCGTGGTATTGATTACTTTGGCTAAATAACCAGTTATTAATCGCAGTAAGAACCTTGCCTCCTGATTTTTTGACCGACCACGAATCAGGCGTGCTGAAATAGTCTTCCATGAAACCAGTAACACAAGCCTGACTAGCTTGTTTTGCTTCTGAACTACTACTGACACCATCGGCTAAAGCAAAGGCTGCACCTTTACCTGCCAATAGGGCAACATTAACAGGAATAAAATGACCAACATAATCTTGGTTTTCTTCCTTCATGCCTTTTTCAGAGCGTGAGCCGACCTGTAGTTTTAATTTAGACGTCATTATTAATTCACATCAATCATTTGCACAGTCCCATCTGGCAGGATTTCAGCCATTTGTCCTTTGGGTTCATCCATAAATTGTACCGCGATTAATATTGCGACAGCAGTTACCGCGATAATAAGAAAAAATGTTTGTGTCGCCACTAGGGATAATATCGTTAAGAATATTAAAGCACCAATATTGCCGTAAGCACCTGTCATACCTGCAATTTGTCCAGTTAAACGACGTTGAATCAATGGTACAACAGCAAAGACAGCCCCACAACCAGCATTGACAAAAAAAGCACAGCCCATTGATGCTAATACCGCCAAGGCTATTGGCCATTCTGACGTGATTTGACTCATGACATAATAACCTACAGATAAGCCTGCAATACAAAAACTCAAAGCCATTTTACGACCAAAGCGATCACTTATTAAGCCTCCCGCTGGACGTGATACTAGATTCATAAAAGCGAAGCCTGAACCTAATAACCCAGCCTGAACTGCACTAAGGTCAAAGGTAGTATAAAAGAATAACGGCAACATTGAGACAACGGCTAATTCAGAACCAAATGTCACCATATAGGCTAGATCTAATACAGCAACTTGCTTGAATTTATAGCGATGAATTTCAGGAATGGGCTTAAAGAAGATGTCTTTATTAACTTGATAAATATGATAAGCCTGATAAAAATAAAGTACAAACAGGCCAATATAGATGGCTTGTACCGTTGAAGCCGATAGCAAATCAACGCCGCTTGGAGAAAGTTTCCACGACAAAACGGCTAATGCAGCATACATTGGAATATTCATTAGCAAATAGAAATACAGATCACCCTTGCTAGTAACTTCTAAGCCGCCTGATTTTTTAGGTTTGAAATAGGTTGAGCCTTTAGGTGTATCAGACACACTAAAATAATAAATAAAGGCATAAATTAAAGCAATAACGCCGGTAAAGGCAACTGCATAACGCCAGCCATCATCACCACCAAATAATAAGGCAATAGCCGGTAAACTAATCGCCGCCCCAGCCGCTCCGAAATTACCTAAGCCGCCATA
>DAOUSV010000117.1 GCA_030627065.1 Piscirickettsiaceae bacterium
ACAGCACTTTAAACAAGGTATTTTTATTGATGCACTTAATGCCAAAGGTAAGATGAAAGCCGTGGTAGGAAAAATCCCAGTACATCTAATATTGCAGCCGAAGGTTGGATTAATTGGTGCCAGATTATTAGCAAGAAAAAGCGTTGTATAATAAGACCTATGAGTATTGAAAAAACAAATAATATCGCTGTGAATGTTGTTGCTAACTATCTTGATCAGGAATCTGATCCTGAAAAAGAACGCTATATATTTTCTTATAAAATTACCATAAAGAACTCGGGTGATAAGGCGGCACGATTATTATCACGTTATTGGAAAATAACAGGAGGTAATGGTCATGAACAAGAAGTAGAGGGCGATGGTGTTATTGGTGTCCATCCTTATTTATCACCGGATCAAGAGTTCAGTTATACCAGCGCCGCGATGTTAGATACGCCGGTGGGTATGATGCAAGGGCACTATACGATGATTACGGATGCTGGAGAGCGGTTTGAGGTCGATATTCCAGCATTTAGTCTTGCCGCACCACAGGCTCTTCATTAAATGACGACAATGCAGATAACTGAGCAAAAGTTCTGGTTTTTTCTGCTAATTATAAGTTTAGTTATCTCTGGTTTCGATCCTGTTGCCGATCGTTTAATATGGTTATTAGAAACGATTCCGGTGATGATCGGTTTGGTAGTGTTATTAAAAACACATAGTTACTTCTCATTAACATTACTAAGTTATCGTTTGTTAGCGATATTTAGTTTTATTTTGATTATTGGTGGTTATTATACGTATGCCGAAAATCCACTATTTAATTGGATTGAAATAGAATTTGATTTGGCACGGAATCATTATGATCGTTTAGGGCACTTTATGCAGGGTGTGGTGCCCGCTATTGTGGGGCGAGAGTTATTATTGCGAACATCTCCATTACAGCGTGGCAAATGGTTATTCTTTTTGGTATGTGCAATAAGCCTAGCAATTAGTGCTTTTTATGAGCTTATTGAATGGTGGGTTGCGGTAATTAATGAGCAAGCGGCAGCGGCATTCTTAGGCACGCAAGGTGATCATTGGGATACGCAATGGGATATGTTTTTAGCGTTATTGGGCAGTATTTTTGCACAATGGACGCTGAGTCGAGCACATGATCAACAGTTAAAGAAATTTAGTGAATAATACATTGCCCAATTGATTGCGGCGCACAGTGTTGTCCTGTCGTCCAAATAGTATAATCAAGTCGTGCATTATCTAGATTGCTACCTATTAAGTTTGCACCGGTTAAGTTTGCATGTGATAAATTGGAATCACTTAGATTAGCATTCTTTAAGTTCGCATTCTTAAGATTAGCTCCAACCAAATTTGCATGATTTAGTTGTGTGTTATTAAGTATCGAACGCTGTAAATCAACATAACTCAGATCGGCATAATTTAGTTTTGCTTGTGTAAAGTTAGCACCTGCAAGATGGCTACTTGCTAGTCGTGCATATGTTAAATCTTTTCCATGTAAATTGATATTAGGCATTGAGCAGTTACTCCAATTTACATAGGGAGAAGCAGGTCTGGAACAGTCAACTAAATGGGTAGGCTGTTGTTGAGGTGATGTGATTGCAATAACTGCAATAATGATTAAACTTAAAATAATAATGATGAGTGGTAGCAATAATTGAGGATGGTTATCACTAAGTTTTTTAAATAGCTGAGTGTGAACTCGGCGGCGATGAAGTGTTATTTCATTTTCAGGAGTTCGGCGCTCAATGCCTACTCTTAGATGCTTATGCTTATGATTTTGTATTTTATTATCATCTAAATCTCGCCGGTCATAACCATTACGTTCATCTAAATTTATTTTGGCTTTTTCTAAAGCTTGACCGCTAATATTTGGGTGTAAACTTTTTAGGAATTGCAGCTTTTGCCACTTTTCATGAGCATGACTCACTTCATGGTGCATAGCAAGACGACCGAGGATAAGATCATTCCTTATGATCGCTCTTGTAAATGGACCTTTAATGATTCCATCACGACGGCTGTACCAAAGTGTATTTTTCTTTTCCATATGCTTTATCTAAGCGACCTAAGAGCTTGTTATACTAGCACTGTACTAATTGAAGCGGGTGTGTGATGCTTATTCAGCAGTCAATACAAAATACATTAATGGTGGTAAATGATATTCCAAATCAATTACTAGCAGGTTTGACGGTGGGGCAACGGATTGATGCTATTGCCATGACTCCTGCTCAAACCGCACAAATAGTTACTTTAAAAGTGACAGATAGTTTGATGAGAATTCGTAGCCCATTACCCTTGCAGCAAGGTGAGATAGTACAGCTTGAAGTTATTCAGTTAGCGAATAAAATAGCACTTAAATTAGTGGTGCCGACTTCAGATGCGCAAGTTCTCGCTAAGCCATTAGCACTGATACCCTTGAAAGAGGGGCTGCAAATAGCTGTTGAAGTTATAAAAGTCTTGGCAGAAAATAGACTACTAGTCGAGGCTAAGCCAAGTTCAATAAGAGGGACCCAATCTCAATCTGTACCAGCGCAAACATTTGATATTGATGTATCTAAATTAGCCAAATCACCCAAGCTTGCTGATAAGTTAGTAATGGATATTATTAGTGTGAAACCCTTAGCGGTTCAATTGGCATTAGAGCCAAAACCACGTGAACAGCTTATATTAGATAAAATTCGACAGCTTTTGCCACAATTATCAAATTCACCGAAGATCAGTAATTTAGTTAATGCATTAAAGACAGCTAATATTCCAGAGTCAGTGAAGAAGGAAGGAGTTCATTTATTACAAAATATAGTTGATAAAGATGTAGTTAATAACCCCCAAGTTATTAAACAAGCATTACAATACTCGGGCTCTTTTACTGAAAAACAATTAATCACAGCACCAGAGTTAGCTGTTAGAGATTTTAAATCTAATTTATTGAAGTTACTACAAGTGTTGGGTGCTGAAATCGCCAAGAAATCGACGCCTACGCCAGTGGTTAATACTAAGCCGTTATTGCCAACAGTACCGTTAACATCATCACCTCAAGCAATGATTATGGCTCAGTTATTAGGGCAATCAGCTTCTACAGAGCTGGCTAGAAACGCTCCGCTAGAACTTGCGATGCTACAAAGATTATTGAAAGAAGCGGAAGGGGTACATAATAAGCTTCAGTTTAATCAATTAACGATGCTGAAAGAGCCAGATCCTTTAGTAACGGCAAGCTGGCTACTAGACTTACCTCTTAAAGATAAATCGGGTGTCGATATTATACAGATACAGATTGATCAGCATAAAAAGAAATTTGACGCTGAGGATGATGATATTTGGAGTGTGAAATTACGTTTAGATACGCAAAACTTAGGGCCTGTACAAGCAACAGTCACTATGGATAATGATGATGTGAAAATTGTAGTACGAGCCGAACGAGAAGCCAGCGCAAAATTATTAGAAGAGCACTTGCCAGTATTGCAACAAGCCTTGGATAAATTAACAATATCAGTCAGTCACCTGAGCTGTGCGTGTGGTGAATTATCTAAACGAGTATTAACAGAAGCGTATGTTGATAGTAATCATTCTTTGGTGGATATATCAGTATGAGTCAGCAACCTCTTCGTGCTATTGCACTGCAATATGATGGTGAGAATGCACCGATTGTAACTGCGTCAGGTGAAGGAGCTCTTGCTGAAGAGATTATTCGTATTGCTCGAGAGCATGGAGTTCCATTGCGGGAAGATAGCATGATGGCTGCATTATTGAGCGAACTTGATCTAGGGGAGGAAATTCCACCGGTATTGTACCGAGTGATTGCGGAAGTGATTGCTTATGCCTACCTTGTTTCTGGCAAAGTACCTGTAATTAAAGACAAAAATAATGAAGAATAAAGTTCATTTTCTTATTAGCCAAGAGCTTTTCCTAGTGTCAAAAATACAACATGTTATAATTAGCATTACAATATCTTCATTAAGTGTTGATTTTTATAAACAAAAGATATATTGTTTATATCATCATACGTAAACAGATTGGACATAGTGATATAACGTTGTGGCAGTTTTAAGTCAAAAAAGCAGAGAATATGGGTTGGAATTATTACCCAAGCAGCATGATGAGCCTATTATAGGTTCTGATGTAGAAGGTCTGCTTGACTCAAAAATTGTAATCGCAGGGCCTAAAGTATCTGATGTTACTTTTATGAAGACCATGCTTGAGATCAGTGGTTTTTCTAATATATTAACGGCTAATGATGATTCAGGTGTTATACAACATCTTCGCCAAGGTATTAAAGATGATATTTGTGATATTGATTTAATCTTGATTGAAAGTAGCCTGGGCGGCATGACCAGCCGAGAGCTTCGCTCAGTATTAGATCAGTTTGATGAATGGCGCTTGATTCCAATTATTTCATTAACAGAAGAGTCTCAGTGGGATCATGCTCAAGTATTAACTGACCTAGGGCATGGTGTGACAACCTTGTTATATCATCCACTGACTGCGGAATCATTTCCTCCTTCGGTAATGACAGCATTAGCTGTGAAAAAAGAACGGGACATAGTGGCTCAGCGTCAAGTACAGCTTGAAGATGAGGTTGCACACTTAAAAGTAATGGAAGCACGCTTACAGTTTTCTGTTGATCATGATGACTTAACAGGCTTATCTAATCGCCGAAAACTTGAGCAAGCAATAGATTTAAGCTTGATTCAAATACGTAATTTTAAGACGACAAGTGCATTATTTTATATTGATTTAGATCGATTCAAAGTATTGAATGATGCTGAAGGACATACTGTTGGTGATGCCTTGTTAATTAAAGTGGCAAACTCCTTACGAAGTGCTTTTTCTCCACAAAATACCTTGGTACGAATAGGATCTGATGAGTTTGCTGTACTAATAGATAATATTGATGAACCGCAAGCAATGGAGAAAGCGGAGGAGATACGGTCAATGTTTGATGGTTATAGCTTTGAGCACCAAGAAAGCCAGTATCATTTATCGACTAGTATCGGTGTGAAATTGATTGCCGAGAAAGAATTGATAGTAGGAGATATTTTGGCGCATGCAAATCAAGCGTGTTACACCGCACAAAAGCGAGGCCGAAATCGAGTTCATCTCTATAGCCCAGATGATCAAGAGATGGATGTGTTACGTCATAGTGTGGAATGGGCACCTAAAATCAGATCGGCATTAAAACAAGAAAACTTCTTACTGGAATTTCAGCCTATTCATGATGTGAAAACGAATCAGGTTAGTCATTATGAATGCTTGATTAGAATGAAAGGTGAAGATAATACTTTATATTATCCGAATGATTTTATTCCTGTAGCTGAAGCGATGGGA
>DAOUSV010000043.1 GCA_030627065.1 Piscirickettsiaceae bacterium
GCGAGAATGTCGGCTAGAGGTTGAATTTAAGAAAGCGCACCACCACAACTACTACCCTGCCCTGCGGTACAGCCATAGCAATGTTGTCGTGTTGCAATATGCGTTTGTTGTAATGAGTTATTTTTCATCTCACTAATATGAATGCCACGGTTTTGATCTGCTAATGGCAAATCAAGCATTTGATTAAAATCACAATCATACACATAACCTTGCCAGTCGATACTAATGGTATTGAGACACATCACTTGATCGAGAATATCGGGATTATAGCTGTCAACAAGCAATTGCATATAATCATCAAAAATACCCTTGCTGAGTAAGGTGCTGCCAAAACGTTTAATAGGCATATTAGTAATGGTATACAACTGATTAAAATCAATATCGTAATGCTGTTTTAAATACGTTTTATAACTGTTTTCTAATGCATTCTGTGCGGGAGGTAATGTTGCACCCTGTGGATTAAACACTAGATCGAGTTTTAAGGAACCACCCTCTTGACCATAGCCCAAACTATTCAAGCGTTGCAATGCGGTTAAACTCGTTTGGAATACGCCATTACCTCGTTGTTCATCAACATTTTCTTCTAAATAACACGGCAAAGATGCTACTACGGTGACTTTATGTTCTGCTAAAAACTCAGCCAAATATTCATAAGAGTCTTCTTCTAAAATAACTAAATTACATCGATCAATAATGCTAATATTACGCTTTGTCGCCTCTTCAACTAAATATCTGAAATGAGGATTCATCTCAGGTGCGCCGCCCGTTAAATCTAGCGTTTTAACCGCTGTCTTTTCAGCAAAACCTAACACTTGGTCAATGGTTTGTTTGCTCATCAACTCGGTACGTTTCGGCCCAGCATTGACATGACAATGTAGGCAACTTAAATTACATAAATAGCCAAGATTAAGTTGAATAATCTCTAAACTGCCACGTAACAAGGTCGGAAATGTTGAGTTTTCAAGCTTCGGTAATGTTTCAAGCATAAATTTAAGCCGTTTCTTCTGCGACTATTTTACCTTTGCGAAGCCGCATTATTGTTGTGGTAATTAATGCTAATACGCCAATCATTACAAATGACAAAATGACTTCCGTGGTAAATAACTGCTCCATACTATCGACGGTTGACAAGGATTGGCCTAGATTAACAATCACAAAACTCACCGGCAACATACCTAAAAAAGTGCCAATTGCATATTGACGAGTATTAATGGGGCTAAAAGCAAACACCATATTAACAAACCAAAATGGAAACAAGGGAACGGCTCGCATGAATAATAGATAACTAAAGGCATCATCTTGCAGTTTTGCCATAATATTTTGAGTTGATTTCATCTTTTCTAAACGTGGTCTTGCCCAGTCGGCAATTAAATATCGTGCGATCCAAAATACAAATACAGCCCCGATTGTTGCCGAAGAGATGGCTAATAAAGCACCATACCAACGTCCAAAAATAAAGCCGATGGCGATAGACATTATGGCGGCACCTGGTAGATTTAACATGGTTGATAAAATATAGAGACCACCGGTGATGAAAAAAGCTTGCCAGAAGTTAGCATCGGCATACGCTAATAGTGCATTCTTATGTTGTTTTAAACTATCAAAGCTTAAATATTCTTGTCCACCATAGATAAAGAATAAGGCAACAAGTCCAATCAGCACTGCAACAATCATTAATTTCTTAATCATACTTACCCCCTTAAACCAAACAGACGTTTAATCCATTTTTTTCGACTTGGTGTTAATGACTCTTTCATTCGCTGATCTGCTACCCGCCGATTAATTTGAGCCAAGGTTGGATATATATGAATAGTATTACTCAAAGCTGACACATTCAAACCCTGAGACATTGCCAAGACATATTCGGCAATTAACTCACCCGCATGAACGCCGACAATACACGCCCCTAATAACTTACCTTTAGGCGTAGTGATAATTTTAGCCATACCTGCTGTTTCATTGGCGGTTATCGCACGATCTAGTTCATCAAAGGGAAATGTATAAACACGATATTTAATGCCTTGTTGCTTTGCTTCTCGTTCAGACAAGCCCACACGTGCCAATTCAGGAGCCGTAAAAGTACACCAAGGAATACCTGTTATTTGCGCTTTGGCTGGCAAGTGAAACAAAGTATTTCTTAATACTATGCCTGCTTGATGCTCTGCCATATGGGTGAATAAATAAGGCCCCGCCACATCACCACAGGCATAAATTCGTTTATTAGTAGTACGAAGTCGTGCATCGACCACTAATCGGCCATTTTCGGTGCTAACTCCAGCCTTATCTAAGCCCATATTCTCAATATTTGATTGACGACCTGTTGCAATCAATAAATGACTACCTTCAACCGTGATAGCTGAACCATTTTCACTATCCGTCAGCATAACGTTAATACCATGTTCTGTTTTTTCAAGCTGTGTAATGGATGAATTTACATAAAGATCAATGCCATCTCTTATAAATTGCTGTTTTACAATATTACTCATGTCTTCATCTTCATTGGCTAACAGCCCCGAACGTCCCAATAAAGTGACTTTCGAACCTAGTCGCCTAAAGGCCTGCGCCATTTCACAGCCAATTGCTCCCGTACCGATAACAATCAAATGGTCAATATTAGCTCTATTTTCAAACACGTTCTCATTGGTTAAGTAATCAATCGAATCAATGCCCTTAATAGCAGGAATAAACGGACGTGATCCCGTCGCTAAAACAAACTTCCGTGCCGTTATTTCTCGCCCTTCAACCAGTAATTTATCGTTAGCAATAAACTGTGCTTCTGCAAACACCACTTCAACCCCCATCGCTCTAAATCGTTCAGGGCTATCATTCGGCTCGATCGTTTTGATAACATCACTAACTCGCTGCATCATTGCCGTTTGATTTATGGGCGCTAACGTAGCTGAAATACCAAATCTCTGCGCTGTTCTAACCGTATTGGCAACATCGGCAGAATGTATCAAGGTTTTACTCGGTACACAGCCAGTATAAAGACAATCACCACCTAGCCGATGCTTTTCAATTAGCACAACTTTTGCACCTAATGATGCCGCACCCGCCGCCGTTACCAACCCAGCTGCACCACCACCAATAATACATAAGTCATAATCTGTTTTATTAAACATTACTATTCTCAAAAAAACTTTCTAACAGTTAGACGTATTAACACGCTAAAACTTACAAAAGAAACTAAATTAGATTCTAAGTGTCTTTTTTATATGTCAATTTTATTTGGCATTATATTGATTTTGGTATTACACTTAAACTTATGCATCAAGCAACTAAAAAATTATTACTGATTTTATTCACTATCATGGCGTATCTGCCCATGACGGTTGCTTACGCTGTGCCTGATGTTGCGATGACAGAACAAGTTCAATCTATGATCAAAATGGATATGAGCGATTGCCACGAGCAGCGAATTAAACAAAAATGTGGCCATTGTGCTGATCAACATAACTGCAATAGTAGTGCTGGCTCTTGCTCAACTAGTTTTGGCATTCCTTCTTATTCTGCTGAGTTAGTTGTTAATCATAAACTAAACCCTTGGTATATGGCATATCATGTCGATACTCCACGGCAACATACTTCCACCTTATATCGTCCCCCAATATCACTCTGATTAGATAAACCTTCTACGTGCGCCATTATTTAATGTCGCTGTTGGTAACGCCATAATATTTAGGTGTTTAATCATGTGTAATATAAAACCAAGCTTGTTTTTAGCTTTGCTATTCTCAATGCAATTGAGCCATGCCGCTTCCTTAAATTTAGATCTACCTGAAAACAGTACAAATCCGACAATACAAGCAAATATACTGACTATTCAAGTCGCACTAGATCGAGTTCAACGTGAAAATCCAAGTATTGCTGAAATGATGGCGCGGGCAGAAGCCATGTCTGCTATTCCATCACAAGTCGGTAGTTTGCCAGATCCAATGCTCAACTTTAATATGCTTAATATGCCTATTGATTCATTCAATTTAGATCAAGAAGCCATGACACTGCTTCAATTTGGCATTAGTCAGCAAATTCCTTATCCTGGAAAACTGGCATTAAAAGAAAAAATTGCGTCTTTTCAGGTTGATGCCGCCAATAGTACGGTTGACGAATTACGCCTGCATTTAAATCGTGATGTTAAAACACTATGGTGGCGCTTATTTTATTTAGAGCGGTCACTCGAAGTCATTGAATTAAACAAAACATTGCTTCGACAATTTATCAGCATCGCTCAAACTAAATACAAAGTAGGCCAAGGCTTACAGCAAGATGTATTACTGGCTCAATTAGAGTTATCTAAACTTATTGACCGTAATATTCAGCTTATAAGCATGCAAAAACAAGAATCAGCACGTTTAAATGCACTGCTTAATCAAGCTACTGGCAATGTCATAAACTTACCTGAGTTATCAGCTATTAATATTGAGTTATCACCATTAAAAACAGCATCGACACTGTTTGACTTGGCTAAAATTAATCGCCCTGCTCTCGCACAGCAACAATTACATATTGACGCTGCAAATGCCAGAAAAGAACTGGCAGAACGTGATTTATTACCAGACTTTAATATCGGTGCAGCCTATGGGTTTCGACAAGGTGATATGCCAAATGGTGATAACCGCTCTGATCTTTTTTCTTTAAAAATCGGTATCAATATGCCTTTATTTGCTGAATCAAAACAGAAAATGGCTATTTCACAACGTCATAGTGAAGTGAAACAACAGCAGTATGCCTTACAAGATAAATGGCTATCAATACAAGCAGAATTGACATCGATTATTGCTGATTATGAACGTGCCGAACAGCAAGTATCACTCTTTGAAACTGGCATCGTACCGCAAGCACAGCAAACGGTAGCATCAATGCTAGCAGGATATCAAGTTAATAAAGTTGATTTTCTAAATTTAGTGCAAGCTCAAATTACACTTTATAACTATCAAACAAATTTATGGCAAACCATCAGTGAAGCAAAATCGGCACAAGCACGATTAATTGCTATAGTGGGCGAGGAGAATATTTATGAATAAAGTTCTTTTAATTATCGTTAGCACCGTTATTGGTATTACTGTTGGTATTGGTAGTATGTTTATATTTAACGAGTATTTCATACCTCGGCCAATTCAAAAAGAAATGGTTGAAGTAGAGGTTAAAAAACCACTATTCTACCGTAACCCAATGAACCCTGAAATCACGTCACCTATGCCTGCAAAAGATCATATGGGTATGGAGTATATTCCTGTTTACAGTAATGCTAACACGTCAGATTCAGCACCAACTGGCTCAGTCAGCATTGATCCTGTTACTGTACAAAACATGGGGGTTCGCACCGCTATAGCTAAAATATCCGAGCTTTCTCACGATATTAAAACTATCGGTCATGTGACTTATGATGAGCAACGTATCACACGCTTGCATCCTAAAACAGAAGGCTGGATTGAAAAGCTATTCATATCAAAAACAGGTGATGCAGTTAAAAAAGGTACCATGCTTTTAAGTCTGTACTCACCACAATTAGTCAGTAGCCAACAAGAATATCTGCTTGCTCTATCGAGTTTAGAAACGCTTAAAAACAGTCCATTCGATGATATTCGTATCGGTGCAGAACAAATGGTTAGAACATCTAGAGAGCGTCTGGAATTACTTGATGTGCCGGAACATCAGCTTCATGATTTAGAACATTCTGGCAAAATCAAGAAAGGTTTACATATTCATTCGCCTTTTAATGGTATTGTGATGAATATCGGCGCACGTGAAGGGCAGCATGTCACGCCACAAACTGAGCTTTATATGTTGGCTGATTTATCTAAAGTGTGGGTGTTTGCTGATGTTTATGAATCTGAATTACCATGGGTTAATGTCGGCGATAATGTTGAAATGACCTTAACGGGCATTCCAAACAAAGTATTCAAAGGCAAGCTCTCTTATATCTATCCTTATGCAGAAGCTAAAACTCGCACAATTAAAGTCCGATTAGAGTTTGCTAATCCCGGCCTTTTACTAAAACCCGATATGTTTGCCGATGTCATTATCAAGACGCAACAGCAAAGTAATCTAGTCAGTGTGCCATCTGAAGCCATTGTTCGATCTGGCGAACGTGATCAAGTTTTTGTCGTGCGAGAACAAGGAAAGTTCGAACCTAGAGATGTTGAAATTGGATTAACTTCCAATGATTTAACTCAGATACTTAAAGGAGTATCTTCTGGTGAAGAAATAGTTACATCCAGCCAGTTCTTGATTGATTCTGAGTCTAAATTACGTGAATCGACCGCTAAAATGTTAGAGGCTATAACAGAAGATAAAACAACGACAAATCATGAGGGACACTAAAATGATTAATCGTATTATTACCGCCTCTTTACGTGATAAGTTTCAAGTATTACTTGCCACGTTAGTTATTATTTTTGCTGGAATTTGGGCATTTAAAAACACACCCTTAGATGCCATTCCCGATCTATCTGATGTACAAGTTATCGTTCTGACTGAGTATGCAGGTCAAGCACCACAAGTGGTTGAAGATCAGGTGACTTATCCCCTGACAACCGCCATGTTATCCGTGCCAAAAGCCAAAACAGTGCGTGGCTATTCCTTCTTCGGATTATCTTTTGTCTATATTATCTTTGAAGATGATACCGATATGTATTGGGCGCGTTCGCGTGTTTTAGAATATTTAAATTATGTCAGCGGTCGCCTTCCTGACAATGTAAACCCTAGCCTAGGACCTGATGCAACAGGCGTTGGCTGGGTTTATGAATATGCCTTAATTGACAAAACAGGTCAGCACGACTTGGCACAACTACGTTCACTGCAAGACTGGTATTTACGCTACCCATTGCAAACTGTTGATGGTGTTGCTGAAGTTGCCTCGATTGGTGGCTTTGTTAAGCAATATCAGGTCGAAGTCGATCCCAATGCCCTCATTCACTACAACATTCCCCTGTCTCAAATAAAACGGGCCATTCAACGATCTAATTTAGATGTTGGTGGCAAACTTATTGAAATGGCAGAAACAGAATATATGGTGCGAGGTTTGGGTTATATTCAATCACTAGATGATTTAAAATCGATTGCCATTAGTGTCAGTGAAAGTGGCACCCCTATTCGCTTAGAGGATGTTGCTAATATCCATCTTGGCCCAGAATTACGCCGTGGTTTAGCTGATTTGAATGGTGAAGGTGAAGTGGCCGGTGGCATTATTATTATGCGTTACGGTGAAAATGCACTGACCACCATTGAAAGTGTCAAAGCTAAGATTGCTGAGTTAGAAAAAGGCTTACCTGCTGGCGTTGAAATTGTACCCGTTTATGATCGCAGTAAATTGATCAATCGTGCGGTTGATAATCTGCAAAGCACTTTGATTGAAGAATCAATCATTGTCAGCCTGATCTGCATTTTATTTTTACTGCATATTCGCTCTGCTTTAGTCGCCGTGGTTACGTTGCCTATTGGTATTTTATTGGCCTTTATGATTATGCGTTGGCAAGGAATTAATGCCAACATTATGTCTCTGGGCGGTATTGCCATTGCCATTGGCGTGATGGTCGATGGTGCTATTGTGATGATAGAAAACACCCATAAACACTTAGAAAAAGCCATTAAAGATAAAGGCCAAGCCTTATCTAATAGTGAACATTGGCAAACCATTGCCACCGCAGCCAAAGAAGTTGGCCCCGCCCTGTTCTTTTCATTGCTGATTATTACTGTGTCCTTTTTGCCTGTCTTCACCTTGCAGGCACAAGAAGGTCGTTTGTTTGCACCACTGGCTTACACCAAAACTTATGCCATGATAGCGGCGGCATTATTGGCGATTACGCTTGTTCCCGTCTTAATGGGCTATTTGATCAGGGGCAAGATTTTAGCCGAACACAAAAACCCGATTAACCGACTATTACATGCCATTCACCGCCCTATTTTAGCAATCGCTATTCGCTGGCGCTGGCTTACTTTGTTGGCAGTAACTGGATTGCTTTTAATCACATTAGTGCCTGCCAACAAGCTTGGCAGTGAGTTTATGCCGCCATTAGATGAAGGTGATATTTTATATATGCCCACCACCTATCCCGGAATTTCGATAAGCAAGGCACGTGAGTTATTACAACAAACTGACAAGATTTTAATGAGTTTCCCGGAAGTTGAGCGGGTATTTGGTAAAGTCGGTCGCGCTGAAACAGCTACTGATCCGGCACCACTTTCCATGTTAGAAACGACCATTACGTTGAAGGATAAAGCCGCATGGCCTGATCCTGACAAAACCACCAAACAATTAATGGCAGAAATGGATAAAACAATCCAATTTCCCGGTTTGGCTAATGCGTGGACAATGCCAATTAAGACTCGTATCGATATGTTATCAACCGGCATCAAAACACCGATTGGCATCAAAATTAGTGGCCCAAGTATTACCGTATTAGAACAAGTTGCCTCTGATATTGAACACGTAATTAAAACAATGCCAGATACGCTATCAGCCTTTGGTGACAAAGCCGCAGGCGGTTATTATCTTGATTTTGATATTAACCGTGATGAACTGGCTCGCTACGGTTTACATATTGCCGATGTGCAAGATGTCATTCAAACCGCGATTGGCGGCATGAATGTTACTGAAACGGTGGAAGGTTTAGAGCGTTATCCCGTTAATCTGCGTTACCCACGTGAATTGCGTGATAATGTCGACAAACTCAAACGCATTTTAATCCCCACACCTACAGGTGCTCAAATCCCACTTGGTCAAGTGGCTACTTTATCTTTTCACCGTGGTGCACCCGTCATTAAAACTGAAAATGCACGACCTAATGCTTGGGTTTATATCGATATTAAAACCGATGATATTGGTGGCTATGTCAATAAGGCCAAGAAAATTGTCGAACAACAAGTTACCGTACCAGCGGGTTACACCTTATCTTGGTCGGGGCAATTTGAATATATGGAACGTGCAGCCGAACGACTTCGCATTGTTGTACCCATCACCTTATTCAGCATATTTTTACTGCTTTACCTTAACTTCCGTAATGTGAGCGCGCCTCTAGTCGTTATGCTATCCGTACCCTTCTCACTGATTGGCGGTATTTGGTTAGTCTATTTACTCGGCTTTAACTTATCGGTTGCAGTTGCCGTTGGTTTTATCGCCTTAGCAGGTGTATCAGCAGAAATTGGCGTATTAGTCTTAACCTTTATCGATCAAAAAATAGCCAAACTCAAACAAGATAAAGGCCAGATAAGCCAACAAGACATTATCGATGCTGTGCAATCAGGCACCTCAGAACGAGTACGGCCCATCATCATGACATCAACTGCCACCGTTGCTGGATTACTGCCCATCATGTGGAGTACAGGTACAGGCTCAGAAGTCATGCAACGCATTGCCGCGCCAATGGTTGGCGGCATGATAACCGTCACTATTTTAAGCTTAGTAGTGTTGCCGATTGTTTATAGTTTGGTATTGCAGTTTAAAAACAAGAAATCATAATGTATATATTTTGTTAAATTATGATCTTATAATCGGGTGAACTACTGAGGAATTTTATTCTCGTTAAGAATAAATTAGGATTCTGAGGGAGTTAAAATTATGGCTCAAGACTCAAAAATTCCAAGCTGGAAATTACTGGTTAATTTAGGAAATAATAGGTTAGTTAAAGTCTTCATATTATTGGATTGTTATTGTGCCTATAGCTGCCAAGGTACTTAATAAACATCCAAATGAATATTCATTTGGAAATGGAGATAACCCTATAATTATTACTTTAGGACTTCCTTTTTCTTGGGAAATTCTTTATTTCATGGCTCTATCTTTTGGTATCGCAACATTTATTTATAGTTATAAATGCCCTGATTTATTAAAGAAATTTTCAAGTTGGGATAAATTCAATGAAAAAGGACTTGGGAAGAAACAACTTCTTGTTTACTTCAGTAACTGGTTGAGAAATTATGGTCAAATACGTGAAGCAGGTGGAAAAGTGGTACCTCAAATAAAGGCAGTAAATACAGTAGCAAAGAAGTTTTGTTCAACCCTACCACCACATTTGAAAGATATAAAAGAAGCTTGGTATTTATCTAAATATCTACCCATAAATAAA
>DAOUSV010000014.1 GCA_030627065.1 Piscirickettsiaceae bacterium
AAAGGGTTTCGCCAAATAATCATCAGCACCTAAATCAAGTCCTATTATTTTATCTTCGAGGCTTGCTCTAGCCGTTAAAAGCAATACAGGCAAATCAGCACTGACTTTGCGAAATGCTTTTAATACATCTATACCATCAATATCTGGAAGACCTAAATCAAGGATCACCATGTCTGGCAACTCAACCTTCACCGCTTCTATTGCTAATTTTCCTCGCGCTAAATGATTAACCGTAAAACCTTCATCACTTAAGGTTTGGGTTAATGCTTTTGCTAAGGCATCATCATCTTCTATTAGTAATATTTGCACTATTTTGTTTCTTTAATTGTTTGTGAATATGGTTTAATGCAGCCTTTATTTCATCCTGCCTACCTTTATCGGCAACGGGACGATTAGGACGCGCTGGTGCTTGCTGTGCTTTTAAGAAATATTTCTCAGCCTGCTCATAGTGTTTTTGCTCTGCTAAATAGTCAGCATAAAAGTAATTACTATCAATGCCGTTAGGATTAATGGCTAATCCTTTTTCAAGCAGCTCTTTTGCTTTGTTATCATCACCAAAAGCAAGCGGCCATCCAGGCACTTTCGCGTATAGCGTACCCAAACTAGTATAAGCCGATCCTGACATAGCATCACCATCAATCTCTATTGCTTTCTCAAGATCTTTTCTTGATGATTTCGCCAAGGATAACGCACCTAAGCCACCTTTAACCCCAGCATAACTAGACTTAATAATACCTTGCCACGTCCCAGCCTCAGCCATATTGGGATAAGAAATAGTGATGCTTTCAGCTTTAATAACAAGTGCTTCAAAGGCTTCTTTTTGTGCCTTTCCTTCAAGATTATAATTTATTTCTGCCCAGCGTTGTTGCAACTGTTCAACACTTTTTTGGCTATCTGCAACAGCAAAGAATGATGTTAATAACGTTAGCAATAATGCGCTTATTTTAAATAGATTCTTCATGCTTTTTTCCTTATTTCAAATAACGTTTAATAATGGGGAGTTGTCTAAAAATTGATTTATCAACAATACCGGGAAACAAACCATTAATTCGCACAAATAACGTTTCAGGCCAGCCAAGATAGCTATGGCGCTTATTTGATTGTAAAAACAGCATCAATTTATCAGCAACTAAGGCCGGCTCATCCATATCAGTGCCCAGCTCTTTATTCATTTTGACGATATTATCGTTATTTATCGCCGTTTTGGTCGCTCTTGGTGCAAAATAGCTGACAGATACCGAGCTATCCATTAACTCCCGCCCTAATGCTTCACTAAAACCACGCAAGCCAAACTTGCTTGCACAATAAACACTAAATCCAGGAAAACCGATACTACCAAATGTAGAACCAATATTAATAATTTTAGCCTGCTTTTGCTTTAATAATAAAGGCAACAAACCTTGGCACAACAGTATTTGGCTAGTGAGATTGGTATTAATAAGAGCATAAATATCATCACTTGTTGTATTTTCAAGCGTGGCAAACTCACTGATTCCTGCGTTATTAATCACAAAATCAATATCATTTTCATATTGTGTGCAAAATTCAAACAAGGTCTCACGGCCACTTATTGTTGAAATGTCCGCAGTGACACTATGATGCTGTGAACCAAGTCCATCATTTAATATCTGTAGACGTTGACTATTTCGACCAACCAAAATCAACGTTACTCCTGCCTCTGATAAGGCATTCGCTATCGCTGAACCAATACCACCACTTGCTCCTGTCAGCAGTGCCGTTTTACCTTTAAACATTACTGGCTCCAGTTAAATTTCTAAATACATCACCATAAAGTTTGAAAAATACGGTGGCAGTATGAATAATTAAATCTTGCTCTTTCGTATCATTAATTTGATTCATTAAGCTTTCAAAAAACTTCACATGCTCCAGATCTAATGCGCCATGAGAACGTAAATAACTAAAGGCATCATCGGGCAAACCAAGTGCTTTTTGTACACCATCAGCCGCTTTGTCGGCAGTTGTAATACTTGTGCCTTCAAGCACATGCACCATACCAAAGAAACCCAATGGATTAACACGTTGCACCATATCATAGGCATAAGAAACCATGAGTTCTGTTGCTGTTTTTGGCTGGCTACGGCGTACGGCTTCTTTATCTGCGCCACAAGCGGCAATATCATTTAAGATCCACTCTTGATGCCCTAATTCTTCTTCTATATATTCTGCAACGGCATTTCTGAGCCATTCTTTTTCTTCTGTTAACCGCGAGCCAACCGCCATTAACAAAGGCGTAGTGTGCTTAACATGGTGATATGCTTCTGTTAGAAAAGAAATATACTCATCTAATGTAATATCACCGGTTAATGCTTTGTTAATAATAGGCGCAGTAAACAAGCCGCCTTTTGCTGATTCTGTTTCTAGCTGTAATCGATCAAAAAAACTCATAATAAACTCTCAATAATGCTGTTCGATAGTTAATTGATAATGCTGTTCTATTTTGTCTCTTTTCGGACGACCATTCGCCGTCATCAGTCCGTTTGCAAAAGAAAGTGGACTCTCTAAGCGTGACCAATGACAAATCTGAGCATAGTCAGGTAAATGTTGATTAACCTGCTCTATTAATAAAGAAATATCATTATCGGTACTGGCTTCATTTCTGGGCTGAACTAATGCGATGCAATACGGTTTTGCATCACCGAATACGACACATTGCTGCAATAAACCACTTGCTAATAACTCGCTTTCGACCCATTCTGGGTTAATATTTCTACCAAAACTAGAAATTAGTAAATTCTTTTTCCTACCCTTAATATACAAATAACCATCATCAATAAAACCTAAATCTCCTGTATAGAACTTAGGCTTCAACCAGCTAGGAGGTTCATTAATATAGCCAAGAAATGTACTGTCGGAAATAACAATTTCATTGTCTTCAATATCAACGGTAACATGTGATAATGGCTTACCTACCGATGCCGATTGGCTTTGTTCTGGTGAATTCAAGCTGACAACCGAACAACATTCCGACAAGCCATAACCTTCATACACCGGTAAGCCCGCTGTTTGAGCTTGCTGTAATAATGTTGGTGATACTTTACTGCCGCCAACAGCAATAAATTGTAATGATTTAGGTGCTTGCCAGCCTTGTTGAACGGCAGAAACCAATACCGTTAACAACTCTGCCAATACGATCATACTATTGGGTTGATATTCTGTAATTGTTTTCAATAAAGTGTGTACATCCAGACCGCTACTGCCATTAAAACCTAAGGCCTGCCGAGGCAAGGCAACAATAGAACCACCGCTTAACAAAGGTGTATAAATGCCGCCAATATTTTCAAGTAAAACGCTAAAAGGCAATAAACTTAGGTGTTTCAGCACCTCTAATCCTGTCGCTTCTAATACTGATTCTGCAACAATGATCTGCTGTTTATTACTTAAACAAACACCTTTGGGCTGACCTGTAGAACCCGATGTGAATGTTATTTTCCCTGTATTGTTAGGTAATAGTGCCGCTGTTTTTTGAAGTGTGCTGAATACAAAATCAAGCGGATGAATGACGGTTTTTGTCAGTGTTAATAGCGAAGAAATCCTGTCATTATTATGGTGTATAACTGCACTTGCTCCCGCCTCTTTAATCGCATATTGTATTTGCTGATCTGAAAAGAATGACGGTAAAGGCAACAATGTTATACCTGCATGTCGGCAGGCTAAGTCAACAATAATCCAAGCAGGACTATTTTCTGCATAAATAGCTACAACCTTATTTTTATATAACTTAAGCTGTTGTGAAACATCAATAACGTTTGAACTTAATTCAAGCCATGTGTAGGATTCATCTTGACCAATAAGGGCAATACTATCAGGATGGTGTTGGCAATGAAATTGAATTTTAGACCATAATATGGTCATGAACCCGATATCTCTTTAGCGATATCCATAATGGTATTTTGATAGTTTTTTAGAATAAATTTAATCACGCGGTGTTGTTCTATTTGGCGCATTGCATTGCCTAAATCACCGGCTAATATCTTGGGTTTATTTTGATAATAGCTACCCCATGATTCGCCCTTATCTGTGAGATATGAAGGATCTGCTTCTGCTAACTCAATCGTGACTAATTGAAGTTTATTAAGTAACTTTTGCACTTGTTTAGTTGCAGTAAAAGTCACCCATTCAAAGCCCGCATGGTGCAATATTGCGATTGTTAAAATAAACAATATTTGGCTTGTACCTTTTCTGCTCGATGTAAGGTTGCCTACTTCTACAATGCTGTCACGCGAAATAATACGGTTTAGCTTAGTACTAATAGTTGATTCTATACTCGATGAATCAAGGTATTGCTCTAAAAACAGTGGCGCTTCTTCACCAGCAGGCTGAAAGCCCATGACTGCTGTTAATTTTTCATTTGCAGATGTCGATAATAAATACGGTAAGAAGGTATTAACCTTTGCCTGATAGCTAGCAAAAAACTGTTCTGTGATATAACGTTCTATTTCAAGCCTATTCGATGATGATGGCTTATCAAACTGCAGCGGTAAATGTGGTAACAGTAATCGTTCCTGCGATGTCGGTGAAAACGAACCGCGATCTTTTTCGAAATGAAAATGTAATGCTTCCATCTTTACCGACCTTATTTCAATAATATGTGGTACAGTTTAATGATGGAAGCTTAACGTAAACTTATTTTATAAAATAATTCCTAGAGCCTGATTTACCTCAGCAATTGATTGCTGCAAACTAATTTCCATTTTTTGTTGCTGATTATGGCTTTCATCGGCTAACACTCTACTTCGTAATAAACTCACTAAATCTATTTCACCCAAATCGAATGCACGTTGCTGTAGCAAGAGGTATTGCCGTGTTATTTTGTCGCGCTCAACCATTAACTCCAATTGCTGTTTTTTAAGATCTAAGTTATGTAATTGTTCAGATAAAACCACATTCAAATGCCACTCTGCATTTTGATAATAAATTTCTGCATCAGCAAGTTCTTTTGCAGCATCTGCAACGGCTACTTTGCTATAAGCATCATCATTCAATGCAAAGCTAATTCCTAAAGCAATGCTGTGTTGAAATCGTTGATTATCAACATCTCGTTCAGAACGGACACCCACACTTAAGTTTGGGTTAGTTGCACCATCATATTGTGCCAATGATTGTTTAGTAATTAACATCGCTATTTTCTGCTGTAATAAACCAAGTGATGGATGCGTTTGGTCGATCACTAATTTAGTTGATAATTCTTCACGATATTGTTCTGGCAAAGCTTGCTTCCTAGTTATTTTTCTATATATTTCTAAGCTATGTTCTAATTCTGCTTCAGCAATCATTGCGTGCTTATTCATATCTAAAATATGTGTATTTGCCAGCAAGCGGTCCATACCTGGTAAATCGCCAGACTCAATTCGTAAAACAACATCAGATTCTAACTCTTGTGCTGTTTTCCATGCTTGATTTGCTTGTTCTAAATCCGCTTTATGAATCACTACAGCCCAAACAATATCACGAATAACTTTGGATGCATCTAGTTTTAATTGTTGTTGTGATGCAGGTAATACCCCTGACATTTTTTCAGAAAGGCTCAATTTCTGTTGCTGTTGCCCCGGCAACCAAAGAGGCATATCAACCCCTATTTCCCACTCCTGAAAGCCATCATTATGAGTGATTAAATCATTTTCATGGTTAAGCGAAAATATATTAGCATCAGAAAAATAACGGTTCGCTAATTCTGTATTTGCATTAATTTGTTGCTGTTTTGCAGATTCATTATGATGCGCTGCATCTTGCTGATAAACAGCTTCCATCAACATTGATAAAGTCACTGTTGATGATCGTTCTACCTGGATAGATTCAGCCAAACTTATATTTGAGAATACTGTACTGAAGAAAAGAAATAACAGTATATTTGGGACTAATTTAATCATGAGAGCCTTAATTATATGAATACTTTGAGATATATTATGCCTCAAAGTAACTTTGTTATGCATAAAGAAACCTATCAAATAGGCCCCGCTTTGGTAAAAACAGAAATTATTATTTAAATGTAAATTCTATTCTTAACATTTAAGCAATTGGAGATTTCAATAATGTCTCAAGAAATAAGTGACAAGCAACGTGTCGCTATCCATGCGGCTAACCTTGTACAAGGTGGTATGACCGTTGGATTAGGAACAGGTTCAACCACAAATTACTTTATCGAAGAATTAGCTAGAAAAAAACAGTACGAAGGTTTGGATATTACAACCGTATCTAGCTCAGTTGTAAGCATGATAAAGGCCGAACAACTAGGGCTTAAAGTTATCTCTGTTCAGCAGATCAATATGCTTGACCTCTATGTTGATGGTGCAGGTGAAGTGAGTCCTGATTTTACTTTATTGAAAGGGCTTGGTTCCGATTTAGTGATCGAAAAATTACTCGCAACAGCCAGTCAACAAATGATTGTAATAGTAGATAACAGTAAATTAGTACAAAGAATTGGTGAGAGCCTCCCTATTCCCATTGAGGTAATGCCTTTTGCTTGGCATTAGTGCAAGCTAGCATTAATGATTTGGGTGGTATTGGCAGCCTACGTCCTAATGCGATTGGTGATGGCCTCGCAATCACATCACATGGTAGTTTGGTGCTGGATATGACGTTTGACTCTAATAGTGATATTCACTCTTTAAGCATGCAATTAAGTAATATTCCCGGAGTAGTAGAACATGGGATATTTGATCAATTAGAAACTAGAGTCCTAATTGGTGATAATGGTATGGTTAGAGAGCAACAAACCCTAGAATAAGGGTTTGTTGCATAAGTTATTTAAAGTTCTTCTAGCAGCGTTTCTGCTTTCGACACTCCAAACTCACCAGAACCTTCAACCCCAAGATAAGTCACAATTCCATCATCAACAATCATACCGAAACGGAAGCATCTTACCCCCATGCCACCACTAGTAAGATCACGGTCTAAGCCCAAAGATTTAGTGTACTCGGCGCTTCCATCAGCCATCATTCGTACTTTGTCAGATACATTATTCTCTTTACCCCAAGCCGCCATTACAAAGGCATCATTAACCGAGAGACACCAAAGTTCATCCGCACCTTTGGCTCTTAATTGATCTGCAAGTGCAATATAACCTGGCAAATGTTGAGCTGAACAAAGTGGTGTATAAGCTCCGGGCACTCCGAAAATAACAATCTTTTTACCTTTGCTGTTATTTATAACATCTTGCATTTGCGGATTGGTCGGGCAACCATTTTCAGGCAAAAATTCATTGCATTCTGTTAAATTTCCAGCGGGTAAGCGTTGTCCTACTTCAATAGTCATACGTATTCCTAGGTCTAGTTATAAAATTAAGTATGTATATAGCATAGGCTAAAAGAAGCGATATAAAAACATTAAAATAACAAGGTTTTATAGTAATGGAGTTCGTTGCCTATAATCGTTATGATGTTATTAACTTTATATACTTGGACTTCATCATTATGACAACTAAATCAGTACTAAATTGGGGAATACTCGGTGCGGCACGCGTAAATGAACGCTTAATGCCTGCTATTGTAACCGCAAAAAATGCCAAGTTGATTGCCATTGCTAGCCGACGCGAAGGAGCGGCGGCAGAAACATTGGCTAAGTATGCCCCAGACGAATCCGATGTATTGACGCTTAATAACCCTGATGACTTACTCAAGAACCCTGACATTGATGCTATTTATCTACCGATGGCAAATGAGGAGCATGTTGAATGGGCGCTGAAAGCGATACAACACGGCAAGCATGTATTAATTGAAAAGCCGATGGCATTAACAGTGGCTGATATTGAAGAAATTGAATCTGCAGCGATAAAGCACAATGTCACGGTGATGGAAGGCTTTATGTATATTTTCCATCCTCAACATCAAGCGGTGCAGAAAATCATTGATTCAGGTGCTATTGGAGATGTTCGCACGGTCAAAACAAGCTTTTCATTTCCGATGAAACCCGCTCGTCTTTATCGCATTAATCGTGATGTAAATCAGGGTGGCGGTGCAATGTGGGATATAGGCCCTTACGCTATTCATACCGCGCGTAAATGGTTTAATCATGAACCTGAGTCAGTTATTGCAGTTGCTAGCTACAATGAGCATGGTGCAGATACTAGCCTAAGCGGCGTACTTGATTATGGTCAGGGAAAGTACGCACAATTTGATATGAGCTTTGAACGTGCTCGCCGTAGTGAATATGAAATTATCGGTACTTTAGGTGGTGTTAAGTGTGAAACAGTATGGAATAACCCTGATGACAGCCCTATTGTCTCGTGGTGGACGGATGCTGGCGAAAAACACACACTTGAGTTAGAACCTGCTAATCACTTTGTGCTTGAGATAGAACACTTTAGTGATGCCATATTAAATAACACGATGCCAAGCCTTAACTTTACTGATGCAAAGGCGAACTGTAAGGCTATTACAACGGCATTAGAATCAGCAGCTACTGGCAATAAAACAGCGATTAACTAAGTTTTTACTACCTTAGCGACAATACTTTCATGCACTGATAATAACGCAGGAATAACCAGTAAGACCAATACTGTTGAGAACATTAGTCCAAACGAGATAGATACTGCCATTGGGATCAAAAATTGTGCTTGCATCGATGTTTCAAACAATAACGGTGTTAAGCCTGCAATCGTGGTTAATGACGTCAGTAATACGGCTCGTAAACGTTGCGTTGCTGCATTAATAATCGCCTGTGTGGTTTCAATACCTTTTTCTCGCTGATGTTTAAAAAAAGTGACTAGAATGATCGAGTCATTGACCACAATACCCGACAAGCCAAAGATACCAAATAAAGACAAAATCGTTAAATCAATCCCCATTAACCAATGGCCAACAATAGCACCAATCAAACCAAATGGAATAGCCGCCATAACAACAAGTGGCCAGCCATAGGATGAAAAGACCCACGTTAATATGAGGTATATCAAAACAAAGGCAATACCAACACCTTGCTTCATATCGCTCATTGTTTCAGATTGTTCTTCGGCACGTCCTTCAAAGTCTGCGACAATACCATAACGTAATGTTAAGTCATCTAAAAATGGTTGCAATTCAGCCAATATTTGATTGCTATTATTTACGTTTGAATCAACAGTTGCCGTAATATGGATCGCTAATTGTGTGTCTGTATGACGTAACACATCAAAGCCACGTCGGGCTTCAAACTCAACCACACTGGTCAGTGGCGCACTACCACCTTGTGGCAGTCTAACCATAAAGCTTTCTAATGTTGACAGAGTATTACGCTCACTATCTGGCAACATTACCCGTACCTCGACTTCATCATCACCATCTTGGAAAATTTGCACTAACTGTCCATCAAATGCAGCTCGTAATTGGCGACCAACCTCATTCACCGTTAATCCTAAGACCTCACCCTGCCCTTTAATCCTATAAATTAACTGCTCTTGACCATATGGCATATCATCTTCAACTGCATTGACTCCAGGGAACCGTTGCAAGCTTGCTGCAACTTCTTGTGCGGCTTGTTTTAGTGCTTCCGCACTTGCATTACTCAGACGAATATCGAGATCACTACCCGGTGGGCCAGTACGTCGTTCAGATAGGGTAAAGGTTTCAATGCCTGCTGGTAGTTGAATCTGCTGTCGCCATTGTGCAATAAACTCTTTATTGCGAACATCACGTAAATCAGGTGAAATAAGTTCCACTTGAATAGAACCAAAACGTTCATTCTTTTGAGCACTTCCATTTCGACTAGCAGAACTCGCACTACCTAAACGGGTCACACTGACTTCAATTAAATCCCCTCCTAAACTTTCCTCTGCTTTCTCTAAAGTATCATTAAGATGAGCTAGAAGCTCTTCAACTTTATCGGAGGGTGTGCCAGCTGTAAATCGTGCATTAGCATAGATTGTTGTGCCTTCTGGTGATGGAAAGAAGGTAAACAATAATCGTCCACCTACTAACAAGCCAATACAAATAATGAATAAACCAATAACAGAAGTAATCGTTACCCAACGGTATTCAACAGCGGCTGTTACCAAGGGTTTAAAGTAATCATCTCGCAAGCAATTAAACTTGGTATCCAACCATTTTCTAATAGGAGGAGGCTTAGCATGTTGTATTTTATGGAAAGCATGGCGTAAATGCCCAGGCAAAATCAAAAAACTTTCAAATAGCGATGCAATAATAACGCAGATAACAACAAAAGGTATATCAAACAATATATTGCCTATCGTTCCTCCAATTAACATTAATGGAAGAAATGAAGAGATAGTGGTTAATGATGACGCGATAACAGGTGCTAGCATTCGCCGCGCCCCACCCTCCGCAGCTTCTAAAGAGTGTTCACCTGATTGATAATGAGACAAGCCATCTTCGCCCACCACAATTGCATCATCAACAATGATCCCCAGAGCCATAATCAAGCCAAATAGGCTGATCATATTAATACTGCCACCCAAAAGATACATGACGAACAATGTCGCCATAAATGAGATAGGAATGCCAACAGCAACCCAAAATGCAACGCGACCTTGTAAAAATAGGAATAAAATAGCAATAACGAATATCAAACCGGTTAGGCCATTCTTAACCAATAAATTCATTCGCTCTTTGATTAATTGCCAGCTTTCATCATAGATAATTAACTCAACGCCTTTTGGTAGTTGATGTTGATTATCATCCATCCATTGTCGTAATATTTGAGCAGCTTCTAATGAATCTGAGCTCTCCGTACGTTGCAACTCTATCTCAACAGCAGGTTTATCCTGATAAAACACGCTGACTTGCTTACGCATTGGCCGACGTTCTATCTTGGCAATATCATCGAGTAAAACAAGACGGCCATCATAGCCCGTTTTTAAAGGTAACTGAGAAAATGTATAGGCATCACGACGTTGTTCAAGACTACGCAACTGCCGTGCAGTTTCGGCATTGCCAATTTCTCCGGCAGGTAGATCGCGGCTTAATGCAGCAATGCGTTGACTAACATCATTTAAACTTAAACCCAGTGACTCTAGCTTTTGTACTGATAATTGAATAGCCATCTCTTCTTTTGGCAATCCATTAATTTTAATTCGAGAAATGCCTCGATCTAATAAATCATGTTCGATTTGATGCACTAAATAGCGTAATTCACTTAAGTCCCCTTCGGTTGTCACCATCATTCTAGCCACGGTTTCATAGCGCGTAATCAAGGTCACTTCAGGTATTTCAGCATCACTAGGGAGGTTACGTAATTGTGCCACCCGATCTTTAACTTGATCTAAAGCAGGCCCCATATCCGTACCTTCTTCAAACTCTAAAGTAACTACAGACATGCCATAAGAAGATGTTGATGTCATTTTTTCGATATAATCAACGACACGCAATTCCTGCTCTAAACGGCTGGTAATTGAGTCTTCAACATCTTCAGCACTTGCACTTCGCCATTCAACACGAATCGTAATTAAATCTAAAGCAAAAGTAGGAAAAAACTGTGTATTCAGACGTGCTAAGGATAATAATCCAGCAATAACCAAGATAAACATCAATAAATTAGCTGCAACCTTATGCTGGGCAAATAAGGCGATAAAGTCACGACGTGATGTTATTGTCATTGAGATACAGCCTCAACACGTAAGCCTGTCATCGCATTTGGTAATTGCGTGCTGATTATCTGATCACCTTGTTGTAATTGCTCACTACGAACCAACAAAACAACATTATTACCCGTAATCATTTCACCAACGCGTTCAACAGAAACAGCTTCAAGATAACCCTCATTAATTCGGTACACTTTGCTGAGTCCGTATAATGCCGAAAAAGGAATAGTAATCAATGACTCTTGCTTTGGTAAAGAAAGTGATAATTTAACGAAAACACCTAATACCAATGATTGATGACTATTCATTAAACGAAACAAGCCATCAACACCGCCACTGTCAGCCCGAGCCTCACCTGATAAACGAACAAGTTCAAAACCGACTTCCTCTTCATCTAATATTGCTTTTGCTGTTAGTTGTTGCCCTTGCTCTAATTGTGTTCGGGCTTGCTGAATAATTCGGTTTGGTAATTGAGCTCGCACTTCAAGAGCAGAGAAATCATAAATCGAAAATAACGTTTCACCGACTTTAACCCGTTCACCAACTGCCACATTAAGCTGTGCAATTCGTCCACTAAATGGGGCTTTGATAATAGTACGTTCTAAATCTAATTCTGCTTGATGTAATAAAGCTTCAATTCGGCTTTGTTTTGCTTTTAGGCTTGCTAAACGAGATGAATGTTCACTGATTTCATGTTCTAACTTTTTCAAACTCACTAACTGACGTTGATTGGCAGTTAATGCCTCATCAAGAAAGACCTGTGATGTTAGGCGTTTTTGTTCTAACTTTTTAGCCCGCACTACGGCACTCTCGGCTAACACCAGCAATGTCCGTTCATTTTCTAACAAGGTGTTATCTCGTTGAAAACGATTTAACTCACTAGTAATACTTGCTTTAATTTCAGCTAAATCTGCTTGACGCTGAGCAATCAAAAACTGCACATCACGATTATCTAATGTTAATAAAACCTGATCACTTTCAACATCATCACCTTCAAGCACGTTAACCGTCACAACATCTGCCACTAATGCTGCATTTAAAGACGCTAAACGAGGTGTTTCCACCCGGCCATAAACCGTAATTTCAGGTGAAACATTTTGGAAATCAACAGCAACCGTATCAACGCGCCATACTTTCTCTGCAGTTTGCAGTCTTATTTTCTCAGGCTTTGATGACTTCAAACCCACAAAAATCACAACTGAAATCAACATTATGACAACAGCTAATAAAAGTCGTTTTTGCAATTTTGTGCTCCTCAAATGAATCTACTAGATCAAGATAAGACATTAACACAGACTTAAGGTTCCGTGACTATAACCACTCGTAACGCATTTAAACTAAGCTGTGCTGATTGTAAATACTGCGTTAGCACTTGTTGTGATTCTTCAAGATATTCAATCTCTTCTGCTCGGATATTTGAGTTCACTTTAGCAAGTTCCACAAGCCGTGTTTGTTCACTTTGTAGTGATGTTGTCATACTTGCAGTAGCTTGTTCAATCAGTTCGTCTTGATGTGTTGCCGCTAGTTTTTGTGCTTGTGTGACTAACTCAGTGATTTTTGGTCGTGCTTGGCGAATAAGTTCTTGTGCTGTTGGTTTGGGAATTCGCCCGGCCATGCTGTTAAAATGAGCTTCATCAAAGACCTCACTAAAATCACGTCCACTTTCATCGGTGATAATACGCAGATAGGAATGATTGATGTAACGTCCTACTTGCAGTGATTTTGGTGCTGGACAGTTCATGGTGAAGATAGCTTCTAATAATAAGGTGCCAGCTGCGAGTTCATTAGTTTCTAATGTACAAAATGCACTGTTACCAAAGTCACTGTTTATCACCATATCTATACTGCCAGTGACCATAGGGTGCTCCCAAGTCAAGAAACTCATATCTTCTCGTACTAAGGCGCGGTGGCGTTTGAATGTGGCGGTTAAGCCATCTTCCGGTAAGGCTGGGAAGTGATGTTCCAGCATATGATTACCGGGTTCAATGATAATGCTATCAGCACTATGAACTTGCTGTTCTACACCATACTCATTGAATATTTTGTCCATAAACTGACTAAGTTCAGTCGTTTGGCTTGAATATTCAAGTTCTTCTACCAGATCCATAGCAACAGGTAGATTGCAGGAGTTTAGTTCTAATAAGCGATCACGACCATTTTGCAGCTGCGCAATGGTATCACTTGTTATCTGCTGTGTTTCTTTGATTAATTTCTCAGATTTCTTAGTATCACCCGCATTCATCAAGCAATATTCAAGTTGTTTTTTAACTGCTTGAAATATCGTGCCGCCTGCTGGGAAAACACGTTCAAAAGCATTCAAACCTTGTTGATACCAATTTAAAAGCACTTCTTGGGCTGTATTTTCATAATATGGCACATGAAGTTCAATATTATGTTGTTGGCCTATGCGATCTAAGCGACCGATCCGCTGTTCTAATAAGTCTGGGTTCAGTGGTAGATCAAATAAGACTAGATGATGTGAAAACTGGAAGTTACGCCCTTCACTACCGATTTCAGAACAAATTAGAACTTGAGCGCCCTCTTCATCATCAGCAAAATAGGCTGCAGCACGATCGCGGTTAATTAACGATAAGCCTTCATGGAACACCGAACTACGCATACCTTTATTTATGCGTAAGTAATGCTCTAATGTTTTGGCCGTTTCCGCTTGAGCACAAATAACTAAGACTTTGTCTGACTTATGTTCAGCAAGCCAATCACTTAGCCAGTTTACTCTAGGATCTTGCTCTAACCAATCATCACCTAATAAGGTTTCGGCTTGTAATAAGCTGATAAGTTCTTGATCTTCTGTATTGTCGAGATAATCTGATGGTCCAGTTAAAGGATATGAGTTCAAATGACGTTGAGGGAAGCCTGTCACCACATCTCGGGTATTTCTAAATAAAATTCGTCCTGTACCATGTCGATCTAATAAGGCATTAATCGCTTGCTGACGATGTTGTTCAAAGTCATCACTTTGTTGCAGTTCTTGATAGGTATCGGCACCTAAATAATGCTCAATCGCTATTTTTAAATCACTTAATGCATTTTGAGCGTCATCTGCTAAGAGCTTGCTGACTAAGTCGCTGACAGGTTGATATTCTGCTTCTTGTTGACGAAAAGCGGCTAAGTCAAAATAACGGTCGGGATCAAGCAATCGCAGGCGTGCAAAATGACTTTCAACACCTAATTGCTCAGGCGTTGCTGTCAGTAATAATAAGCCTGAGATGTCATTCGCTAAGCCTTCAATACATTGATATTCAGGACTTGCTAGTTTTTCACTCCATTGTAGATGATGCGCTTCATCAACTACCATTAAATCCCATGAGGCGGCACGTGCATCTTGATAAATGGCAGGGTTATCCGTCAATGTTGATAAGTTACACAAAACAAGCTGTGCACTTTCAAATGGATTGCCTTGTTCTGCTTCCAATAAAGCATCATGACGTTCTGCATCCATAATGGTAAATTGCAGGTTGAAACGACGTAACATTTCAACTAACCATTGATGGATCAAACTATCAGGCACGATAATTAATATGCGATTCGCCTGATTGGTGATTAATAGTTGATGCAAAATCAAACCGGCTTCAATGGTTTTTCCTAGCCCCACTTCATCGGCCAATAAAACACGTGGTGCATGACGTTGAGCAACTTGGTGAGCAATATAAATTTGATGTGGCAGTAATTGAACCCGAGCGCCCATTAATCCATATACTGGAGATTGTTGTAAGCGATGTTGCTGGGATAAGGCTTCAATACGCAATTCAAATTGGCGGTTTTTATCTACCTGACCTGCAAATAGGCGATCTTGTGGCTGACTAAATTGGACAAAGCTATTGAGATCCATTTCATGAATACTAACTTCATTGCCTTCATCATCACTGCCTTGATAAACAAAACAATCATTAAATTCATGACGTGCGGTGATGATAAAACTCACATCCTCATTGGTTTTAACGCGATCACCAACGGGATAATGCACGCGACTTAATGGTGCAATATTAGCCGCATAAGTACGCTGTTCTCCTGCCGCAGGGAAGCTTACTTCAATTCTTCGCCCTACATTTTCTTTGATAATTCCAAGCCCTAATTCAGCTTCACTATTACTTATCCAACGCTGTCCAACTACAAACTCTGCTATTGCCAATTGTTTTAACCTTTATAAAATTTATCTTTAATCTACGACAATCATACTGTCTAACGTAATTTTCTAGCGCGAATAGAACGCCCTTTTACTTTGCCTTCGGCAAGATAATTTAAGGCTTGTCTGGCAGCCGTTGGTTCCAGTGCGACATAGCTAGACATATCAAAAATATCGATCTTGCCAATATCTGAACCATCCAAACCAGCATCGCCTGTTAATGCACCTAATATATCGCCTGGACGAAGTTTATTTTTACGACCAGAATCAAGTTGAATTGTTACCATCGGAGCTTGTAATGTGTAACTTGAAAGACGATCTAATGATTCAGGCACATCACAAATACTCGGCTTTTTCTGATAATCCGCAATTGCATTAACTCGGACCTCCTCATAAGAGGTAAATAAACTTAGTGCAATACCCTTTTCACCAGCACGGCCTGTACGTCCAATACGGTGAGTATATATTTCAGGATCACGTGGTAACTCATAGTTAATTACCGCTTTAAGTGACTTAATATCTAAGCCTCGTGCGGCTACATCGGTGGCCACTAAAACTGCACAGCTATTATTAGCAAAACGCACTAATACTTGATCACGTTCTCGCTGATCTAAATCGCCATGAATGGCGAGAGAATCAATTTTATTGTCTCGTAAAAAAGCGGCGACTTCATCACATTGAATTTTGGTATGGCAGAATACGATGGCATTATCAGGTTGATAATGTTCAAATAAGCCTAATAGGCTGTTGTTGCGTTGATTTTTTTGAACTTCGTAAAATAACTGTTCAATAACACTACTTTGATGCTCCGATTCAACAGTCACTCGCACAGGGTTACGTAGAATTGAGCGGATCATTTTTTCAATACTATCAGGGTATGTTGCAGAGAATAATAAAGTCTGACGTTTTTCCGGTGTATAGGAAATAATGTCATCCATCACTTCAGAAAAGCCCATATCTAACATGCGATCAGCTTCATCTAAAACTAATGTCTTAATCCCATCGAGTTTTAATGTTTTCTTATGTAGATGATCTTGAATTCGACCTGGCGTTCCCACAACAATATGAGCGCCATGTTCTAAAGAGCCAATTTGTGGACCTAAAGGTTTACCCCCACACAATAAAACTAATTTAATGTTTGGAGTAAATCGAGCTAATCTGCGGAGCTCTTTACCGACTTGATCGGCTAACTCACGTGTTGGACACAATACCAATGCTTGCACACCAAAAAAGCGTGGGTTGATATTATTCAATAAGCCAATACCAAATGCAGCCGTTTTACCACTACCTGTTTTTGCCTTAGCAATCAGGTCTTTACCATTCAGTATATGCGGTAAACTTTGTGCCTGAATTGGCGTCATTTTCACATAAGCTAGAGATTC
>DAOUSV010000181.1 GCA_030627065.1 Piscirickettsiaceae bacterium
TTATTAATAACCTTATCCAAACCCGCAAAGGCACCACCACAAATAAAGAGAATCTTACTGGTATCAACTTGTAAAAATTCTTGTTGTGGATGTTTTCTGCCACCTTGAGGTGGAACTGAAGCCATTGTTCCTTCAATTAATTTTAATAAAGCTTGCTGCACACCTTCTCCCGACACATCTCGGGTAATAGATGGATTTTCTGATTTGCGTGAAATTTTATCAATCTCATCAATGTAGACAATGCCAGTTTCAGCTTTATCTACATCATAGTCGCATTTTTGTAATAGTTTTTGGATGATATTTTCAACATCTTCACCGACATAACCCGCTTCGGTCAATGTCGTTGCATCTGCCATGGTAAATGGCACATTCAATTGACGCGCTAACGTTTCAGCCAATAATGTTTTACCACTACCCGTTGGGCCGATTAATAGAATATTACTCTTAGATAATTCGACACCATCTGATTTAGATGCAAAACGAAGACGTTTATAATGATTATATACAGCAACAGATAGTACGCGCTTTGCTCTATCTTGGCCGATAACATAGTTATTTAAAGCATCGTTAATTTCATGAGGTGTCGGCAAGCTTTCTTCTGCAGACTCGCTAATGACTTCTTGTAACTCTTCTTTAATAATATCGTTACACAAATCAACACATTCATCACAAACAAAGACCGATGGGCCGGCAATTAGTTTTTTTACTTCATGCTGACTCTTACCGCAAAATGAACAGTACAGTAATTTATCATCGCTATTATCTTTATCGTCACTCATATTCAAACATTCCTAAACAATCTAACTTAATGAGACTATTGCACAAGTCGTCTTTTATGCCATAAAGGCGTTAAAAATACTTATCGTGAAATACCTCTTATTTATATCGGCTCTTTATGACTTTTCTTCAGGCCGACTATCCAACACAGAGTCAATTAAACCATATTCTTGTGCTTGCTTGCTATCCATGAAATTATCACGGTCGGTATCTTTTTGAATCTTTTTAAGACTTTGACCAGTATGCTTTGCCAAAATACCATTCAAACGTTCACGGATAGATAAAATCTCACGGGCATGGATTTCAAAGTCTGATGCTTGCCCTTGGAATCCACCTAATGGTTGGTGAACCATCACGCGTGAATTCGGTAAACAATGACGTTTACCTTCCGCACCAGCCGCTAATAAAACAGCTCCCATACTGGCTGCTTGACCAATACATAAAGTGCTTACATTTGGCTTAATGAATTGCATTGTGTCATAAATCGCCATACCCGCAGTCACCGAGCCGCCTGGCGAATTGATATAAAGATGGATATCTTTATCTGGATTTTCAGACTCTAAGAACAATAACTGAGCGACAACAAGGTTGGCCATATGGTCTTCAACCTGCCCAACCAAAAATATCACACGCTCTTTTAATAAACGTGAATAAATATCATAAGAACGTTCGCCGCGTGGTGTTTGTTCAATAACCATAGGCACTAGCGCATTAGAAATAGAACTATCCATATTAAAGTCGTTAGTCATAATATTCTCTATAAAAATTTAAAAGAGACTTGTTACTCGATAAGTTTTTTTGTCATAACACGGCAAAAAATACGACTCGTGTAATTTAGTCTCTAAAACAAAACAGCCCGTACTCAATCTAATGAGTACAGGCTATATGATGTATCAATGTGATGAATTATGCAGCGTTAGCAGAATTCATTACTTCACTAAATGATAATGATTTTTCATTTACTTTTACTTGTTCTAAAACCCAGTCAACTACTGAATCTTCAACTACTGTCATTTGAATTTCAGATAGTTTTTGTTGGTCATTCATATAAAACTTCACAACATCTTCAGGATCTTCATACGATGATGCAATACCATCGATGACTGCTTTCACTTTATCTTCATCTGGCTTAATTTCATTGTCCGAAATAATCTTACCAATTAATAAGCTCAGTAAAACTCGACGCTTAGCAGGATCTTTAAAGTTGTCAATATTAAATGGGATACCTTCAATATTCACACCTTGATTTTTCAAGTTGGTTTTTGCTTGTTCCAATAGGAATTCAGCTTCACGATCAACAGGTGAATTAGGTAATGCTAGCTCATTATTTTCAACGATGCTATCCATTACGCTACGCTTGTTTTTTGCTTTTAATGCTGTAGAAAGCTCACGAGTCATATTGCCGCGCACTTCTTTTTTCAGTGCAGCAATACCACCGTCAACACCACATAACTCAGCGAATGCTTTATCTAACTTAGGCATTTTCTTTTTAGCAACAGATTTAACCGTAATAGCAAAAGTCGCTTCTTTACCCTTCAAATGTTCCGCACGGTAATCATCTGGGAATGTCATTGTAATAGTTGCTTCTTGGCCGGACTTCATACCAACGAGCTGATTTTCAAACTCCGGTAACAT
Source organism: Piscirickettsiaceae bacterium (assembly GCA_030627065.1). Taxonomy (GTDB): domain Bacteria; phylum Pseudomonadota; class Gammaproteobacteria; order Nitrosococcales; family Methylophagaceae. The sequence continues at coordinate 2,413 of DAOUSV010000181.1, forward strand.
ATTTCCATCGCCGATCACAACTAAAGTATCAACACCTTTACCACCATCAAACTCTTCACCATCAATACTGCCAACGAAATCAATGGTAACGCCATCAGTTTCTTTTGCTGCTCGTTTTAGAGGTTCCCAGGTAAGGCGTTGCTCACGTAATGTTTCTAACATTGTGTCAACATCGCCGTCTTGAACTTCAGCGGTTACTTTCTCAATTTTAACACCCTTCAAGTTAACTTCTTTAACTTCAGGGAACACATCGTAGATCATGCTATAGACAAGTTCTTCGCCTTTGTCTTCTAGCTTATCGATGTGTGGCGCGCCTGCTGGACTGATTTTTTCTTGTACAAAGGCTTCTTGCATGCTGCTTTGAACAAGTCCGTCAATAACTTCACGACGAGCAGATGGACCATGTGATTGTTCAACCATTTTCATAGGTACTTTACCAGGACGGAAGCCTGACATTTTTACTGATGGTCGAATTGCAATTAAACGCTCTGCGATTGCTTGTTCAATATTAGCATCATCAATGGTTACCGTCATACGACGACCTAATTCACTGACATTCTCTACAGTAACTTGCATTCGTTTACCTCAAAATTTTGGAAGTTAAGTAGTTGGTAGCTTAATTTAGCTACCAACTATTCAATATGGTACGAGAGGAGAGACTCGAACTCTCACAGGTTACCCCACTAGAACCTAAATCTAGCGCGTCTACCAATTCCGCCACATCCGCTTTAATATTTTGAAACATTATTAAAAAAATAAATTTTTAAATCTTAAAGTAAGACTTAAAAATTTATTCATCTACATAAATACTGTAAATAAA
>DAOUSV010000061.1 GCA_030627065.1 Piscirickettsiaceae bacterium
CTATTTTGCGAACGTAGCTGTCCACACATTGAATGTAAGTTTCCTCCTTTGCTGAAGGGAAATCTATTGTACTTTGGTACTAATTGGGCAATTAATTTCACTTTTTTGGGATTATAGGTCGCGCTTTAACTCGACTTGGGGACTTTAAATCCACGGCTTGAAGTTGGAATAAATGATCAGCTACGCAGTTACTTCGTTTCCAACCTACTATTTAATTTACTAATTTTAGTTGTGGCTCATTAGAGTCTACGTTTTTTTCAGCAAATCGATTGAGCATTTCCGTGACAATTGTCCGTGGTAGCCACGCTTCGCCTCCATGTATCACTCTAACTGCTTTAGCTAAGCATGAGCGTTGTTCTCTAGTGATATAGCCCCTCACGCTAAAGCCTGTATTTTTAAGCATCTCGAAGGTAGGAGCCTCATTTGTCAAAATGATACTTTGAGCTTTAGGTTCTTGCTTGTATAGCAGGTGACAAAGTATATCGCTATCAACAGGCTCCAGATTTTGTTCTATTATAATGATATCTGGATTTTTAGCTAAAGCCTGCTGTACTGTCGTATCTATTGTCGAAGGCATTACTATCGACACAGAAATATCTGCCAACCAATCTAATAAGGCAACTGTTGATTCTGGCTCATGGCTAATAATAGCGACTTTAATCATTTTATTTTTCCGATTAAACATAGGCATTTAATGTCGTTACTAATAGACCCCACTGCTGTTCCCAGCCTGTTAATGGTGACTGACGATAACCGCTACGAACAAATTGCTGCATACGCCCTTCAACTACTGATAACAATAAATTAGCGGTTTCATTAACAGGTCGACCACCCGCTTCCGTTAATGTTAGTTCACGTTCACGCAATATCTGTCTATATTGCGTTTCTAGCCGATCAAAAAACTGGTTAACTCGTTGACGTAACCGTGCGGTTTCACCAGTGAGTGCTGTGCCGACAAGAACACTAGTAATGCCTGGGTTTTTTGCACTAAATGCAAGTAGAACCGTGCTGATCTTTTCACAGCGACTTATTGCATTTCTATTTTCATCCATAATTTGAGCAATTAATGAGAATATGGTTTCTTCAGAAAATTCAATTAAGCCTTCAAACATTCTTGCTTTACTTGGAAAGTGTCGATAAAGCGCAGCTTCCGATACGCCTAGGCTTTTAGCAAGTTGGGCTGTTGTAATTCGTTCTCCAGGATTATTTTCTAATTCCTGTGCCAATGCTTGTAAAATAGCTTGGCGACGTGATATTTTCACTTCTGCTCTGGTCATTTTTTCCTGTTCGCTCATTGTCCGCCCCCACGAATCAACGTACCGACACCTTCATCGGTAAACATTTCTAATAATAAGGCATGCTGTACGCGACCATCAATAATATGGGCCGTGGTTACGCCTGCTTGCACCGCATCTAAAGCACAGCCAATTTTAGGCAACATTCCACCATATATAACGCCATCATCAATTAAGTCATTGACCTGTTTGGAGTTTAACCCTGTTAACAAGTTGCCATCACGATCTAGCAAGCCAGCAGTATTAGTCAGCAACATTAGCTTTTCAGCTTGTAATACTTCAGCCATTTTTCCTGCTACTAAGTCTGCATTTATATTGTATGACTCGCCATTTACGCCCACACCGATAGGTGCAATAACAGGTATAAAGTCACTATGGATCAGCATATCAATCACGCTAGTATCAATGCTTTTAACTTTGCCAACATGACCCAAATCTGCTTTATCGCCAGAGTTTTGTAACTTTTCAGCAAAAATTAAATGACCATCTTTCCCCGTCAGTCCTACAGCACGACCACCGTGAGTGTTAATCAGACTGACAATACTCTTATTAACTTGTCCGCCCAATACCATTTCAACCACGTCCATGGTTTCACCATCGGTAACACGCATACCATCAATAAATTCACTGTCTTTACCGATACGACTTAATAAGTCACCAATTTGGGGGCCACCACCATGTACGATGATCGGGTTAATGCCGACCGCTTTTAGCAAAACAATATCGCGAGCAAAATTATTCTTTAGATTGTCATCAATCATGGCATTGCCGCCAAATTTGATCACCAATGTTTTGCCTTTAAAACGCTGAATATAGGGTAATGCTTCGGTTAAGACGTGTGCTGTTTGTATTGCACTTTGTGTATTAAGACTCATGTTATGTTCTTTCTAAAAGAGTAAAGTTAATGTTGGTTTAATTTGCAATAATTGCTGTTTAAATTGTTGTTGTATTTGTTGTAAGCCTTCTTCTGTTTCGGCTTCAAATCGCAATGTTATACCCGGAACGGTATTTGATGCTCGCACCAAGCCCCAACCATTTGGATACTCCGCACGCACGCCATCTATTTTAATTAATGTTGCACCACCAAATTGAGCATCTTCTGACAGCTGTTCAATAAGACGGTAACTTTCAGTATCATCCATTTCGATAATAATTTCTGGCGTATTCACACGATCAGGAACCGCCGAAAAAACGTCTGTCGGAGTGCGTGAAAGTGGATCTTTTGCTAAGATTTCAAGCAAGCGACAAGCAGCATACAAACCATCATCGAAACCAAACCAACGTTCTTTAAAGAAGATGTGCCCGCTCATTTCACCGGCTAATTGTGCACCTGTTTCCTGCATTTTGTTCTTAATAAGTGAATGTCCTGACTTCCACATTAATGGATTACCGCCTGCTTGTTTAATCGTATGTTCCAGCAACCCCGTGCTTTTAACATCATAAATTATAGTGGCACCTTGTTGACGAGATAAGACATCTTGTGCAAACAGTGTCATTAAACGATCAGGCCAAATGGCTTTTCCATTAACATCAACGATACCCAAGCGATCAGCATCACCATCGAAAGCAATACCTAATTCAGCACCTGATTCTTTTACTTTTTCAATTAATGCCTGTAAGTTTTCGGGCTGGCTAGGATCAGGATGATGATTAGGAAAATCACCATCAACATCGGAATAAAGCTCAATCACTTCACAGCCTAATGCTGTTAATAGTTTAGGTGCAACAATGCCTGCCACTCCATTACCACTATCAACAACCACTTTTATTGATCGTGATGTGCTCACATCGACGATAATCTTAGCAATATAATCATCGATGACATCGGCATTGTTTTGATGGCCCTGGCCTGTTGATAAATTATCCTGTTTGATACGTTGATAAAGCGCTTGCAACTCATCACCTGCCAATGATTTCTCAGCCAGCATAATTTTCAAACCATTATAGTTAGCTGGGTTATGGCTACCTGTGACCATAACACCCGAATGGGTACCCAATTGATAACAAGCAAAATAAAGCACTGGCGTTGGCACCATCCCAATATCAACAGCATCACAGCCACTTGCCAAGATACCCTCTATTAATGCATGACTTAAGCTTGGGCTTGAGTGTCGTCCATCACGGCCAATAACCAATCTACTTTGCCCTTGCTCCAACGCTTCAGAACCAATGGCTTGCCCAATTTTCCTGACGATATTCTCATTGAGTGTTTGACCAACAACCCCTCGAATATCATAGGCTTTAAAAATACGGGCATCGATTTCACCTGATTGTACTTGTTCAAGTTCTAAAGCAGGTTCTTCATTTATCTCTAAAACCAGCGGTTCAATGCTATTAAGTTCTAATGGTGCATCATCAACGACTTTGGGGCTTGGTTCTTCTGTCTTGCTAGATTCAGGTATCTTAAATTCGAGTGGCGCTTCATCAATAACGGCTTCTGGCTCTTCTGATACAGGCTCATCAAGATCAACAGCATCGATGCTCACCGGCGATATAGAAAATGCTGACTCTGATGACTCTTCTGGAAGCATTACTTCAACTTCAGGTTCAACATTAACAGGAGCTAAATCAGGCTGGCTCGACACTTTTTTCATTGCAACTTCTGGCACTTCAGCCTGCATGATAGGCTCTTCTTGTAGCATAGGCTCTGGTTCAGCCTGTGGCTTTGGAACAAGTTTGGGCTTTATTATTCCTGGTGGTCCAGACACAGACATTTTTATACTTAATGACAATAACTCATCAACAACCGCATCCAACATCCCATAAGACATTGTATATTTTGCTTGTAGCTTTTTATTCTCAGCATCTGAAATTAATTGCTTTAATGTCGTTACATCTCGCTTAAATAACGTGTTCTGCCAATATTCACGTAATAACCACATTAGGATAATAACCGTTAACATCGTAGCTAATATCATCATAAATAAAGACGTTGATCCTGCTGTTTTCCCAGCCCAATATGTAATTCGCCAATGACTATTTTCTATTGCTTTATCAAAGCTTGAAGTTCCTTGTTTCCATTGACTATTTCCTTGCTTTGCCACCACCATTGTTTTCTTTATGCCTTGACGTAATTCAACATAACCATTGGCGCCGTATTCTTTAAATAATAGCTTACTCACTTCATCAGGATTAAATGCCACAACAAGCACACCTGCAACTTGCTCATTACTTCCCATAACCCTATGCGCTAATAGTAAGTGTGCATTATCTTTACCTGCCTGCATCAATGCCATTGGTGCACTGCCATTTTCTTTTGCTAAGCGCAGGCTATTTAAACTAGCAAATGTAATCGGTAAACATGCACTTTCATCCGGCTGATCAACATCTGCTGAAAAAAGACATACTTTTTGTGAGTTTGGAAACAAGTTAGCTAATATTTTCTGCTTATCAATAATTGCGTCAGCATCATTACTCACAATTAAATCGACTACGTTTTCTGATGTAGCTACGGCTTCCATTTGCTGGCTTAATAGTGCGATTCGTGATGAAATTGCATGATGAATCATCGTGGCAATTTGCTGTTGTTGCTGAGCTTGTTGGCCTTGCCCCTGATCACTAAAAGATTGTTGTTGCCATGTAAAGCCAGCGGCCACGACCAAACAACTGACAATAAGTGTCATAATTGCTAGAGGTTTGCTGCCAATCTTTGCTAGTCCTTTCATCATGCTGACCTTTAAATTTAATGTTTACCCGTATGGCCAAAGCCACCTTCACCACGGTCTGAACTGCTGAACTCTTCAACCTGTTCAAAAGCAACTTGTGCTACAGGAACAAATACCATTTGAGCAATACGCTCACCAATCACGATATCAAATGGCTTTTGACTACGGTTCCAACATGAAACGAAGACCTGTCCTTGATAATCACTGTCAATTAAACCCACTAAATTACCCAAAACAATACCGTGTTTATGCCCTAAACCTGATCGCGGTAACAATACTGCAGCCAGTGATGGATCCCCAATATGAATTGCCAAACCTGTTGGAATCAATACTGTTTCACCGGGTGCAATCGTAATATCGTTATCTAAACACGCACGTAAATCTAAACCCGCTGAGCCCGTAGTTGCATATTCTGGTAAATCAATAGTATCGCCAAGTCGTGGATCAAGTAGTTTAAGTTGAATTTTTTGCATTATATTGCTCAATAATAAGGGTCATTAAATCTCGTGCCAATTGCGTTTTTGATGCCAAAGGCAACACCTGTTCACCTTGCGACCAAAAAACATGCAAGGCATTTTCATCAACAGCAAAACCAAGCCCGTCACCGACTTTATTCGCTGCAATCATATCTAATTTTTTACGTTGTAACTTGTCTAGAGCATAGTCTTTAACGTGCTCTGTCTCTGCGGCAAAACCAACAACAAAAGGTTTATTCTCTAAGCTTGTAACTGTGCCTAAAATATCCTGAGTAAGTACTAACTCTAATTGTAACGCATCATGCTTTGATTTTTTAATTTTATTATCATCGGCTTGTTTTGGACGATAATCTGCTACCGCCGCCGTAGATATAAAGATATCACTATCACCCACTTCCACCAGCACAGCATCTAACATAGATTGAGCCGTATCGACATCAATACGTTTTACTGATGTGGGCGTTGGCAAATGCACAGGCCCTGCAATTAATATCACATCCGCTCCAGCTTCAACCGCCGCTTTAGCCACGGCGAAGCCCATTTTCCCTGAACTGCGATTACCAATATATCGAACAGGATCTATCGGCTCATGTGTTGGCCCAGCCGTTATAACAACGCGCTTACCCTGTAACCGACTTGGTACAGCTAATCGAGATAGTGCCTGCACAATCTCCATCGGCTCTAATAATCGCCCTTCACCTTGTTCACCACAGGCTTGGTCGCCACTGGCGGGCCCGAGAATATGCAGACCTCGCGACTTCAATACATCAATATTTTCAGATGTTGCTGAATTTTGCCACATCTTATTATTCATAGCTGGCGCTATTGCAAGCGGAGATTCAGTTGCCAAACATAATGCTGATAACAGATCATCCGTTCGACCTTGTGCTAATCGAGCAATTGTATTGGCACTAGCAGGTGCAATAACGATCCAATCTGCCCAGCGTGCCAAGGTGATATGCCCCATTGCTGATTCTTGGTCCGCATCAAGTAATTCAATCGCAACAGGATGGCCACTTAATGTTTGCAATGTTAATGGCGTGATAAATTCACACGCAGCCTTAGTCATCACCACGCGTATTTCAGCACCGGCATCACCTAATCGCCTAACGAGATCTGCAGATTTATAGGCTGCAATACTGCCTGTTACGGCAACAATAATATTCTTTCCCGTCAATGAACTCATTGCTATAGTTTACCCATGCTCAAATCACGTAATGTTAAATTATGTAAAACAGCTTCTTGGCTATCATTCAATTGATGAAGTAACTGCTCGATCAATGGGTCGGCATTACTTTTTAACATCATCATGTCTGATTCTTCTGCCTTACGTAGACAATCAATAATTGTCTTTACTTTTATTTCTGCAATATCTTGTGCTGGTAAATAGCGTGACTCTTCACCAGCCAACTCAACCACTAGCCCCCCTCGCTCCAAGGTCATTAATAAGTCTTGTAAAAGATTAGTCGTCAATGTGGTTTCTTGCTCTAACTGTTCCAGATTCAATGCCGGTTTTTGCTGATGAAACTGTTTAGCAATTAACATCATTAACCATAAGCCTTCTTTCTCTCGTAAGCGAGGGCTCAGTTCATAGTCCTTACCGCCTAAACTAACTAATTTAGGGTGCTGAAGATAAAAGGCAACTTGCGATCCGGTCAATAAAATCAACCAGCCTAAATATAGCCAAATCATAAAAAAGAATAAAATAGCAAAGCTAGAATAAATAGCGGTGTAATTGGAAGAGGATGCAACAAATGACGCAAATACCTTTCCAACGGTTACCCATAAGAAACCTGCCACCACAGCACCAATTAATGCGGGCTTAAGCGCTACTCGAGTATTTGGTATAAACATATATAAGAATGTAAATGCGAGGATAATCATCAAATATGGGACTAGTTTGGTGACAAAAAGTAACAAAGTGCCGAAAGGTTCAATTGCTTGCAGACCTTGTATAACATCATGATTCATGACTGTTGCCGCAACACCCATAGCAGTAACCATCAAAATAGGACCAATCATAACAACACTTAAATAATCGGTAAATCGTCTCGCTAATGAACGTGCCCGCTTAACCCGCCAAACAAAATTAAAGGCATTTTCAATCTTTTGTATCAAGGCGACAATGGTATAAAACAACATCGCAACACCGAGAGAACCCAAGACGCCCACTTTTACATTTTGTACAAAACCAATAATATTGGTCGTTATTTCAGCGCCTTTCGCTCCTAACGGCTCTAATACACCTAGCAAAAATGGTTCTATCTGATTATGCACACCGAAGGCTTTTAATACTGAAAATGCAACGGCGATCAAAGGGACTAACGATAATAGCGTTGTGAACACCAAACTCATTGCACGAAGGTTTAGCTCACCAGTTGCAAGCTCTCGAATCACAATATATGTCACGCGCACGCTATTTATTAGCCACCGCCAGATGATATTAGCTTGCTCAGGTAAATCTTGCCAAAGCGTGACACTAAAGAAGTTTTTTATTTTTGTTATTAGGTCTTTCATTTTTATCCTAAATCCATTTTATTAAACCGGATTATCAATATCAACAAACTGATGTTGTATATCAAATTGTTCGGCCAAATGCTCACCCAACGCCTTCACACCACAACGCTCTGTTGCATGATGTCCTGCGGCAAAATAGTTAATGCCTAATTCACGTGCTAAATGCACGGTTTTTTCTGATATTTCACCACTCATAAAGGCATCCAAACCCAAATCAGCCGCCTGCTCAATATA
>DAOUSV010000011.1 GCA_030627065.1 Piscirickettsiaceae bacterium
CACTCATAATGATGGGGTCCCTAGTTCGAATCTAGGTATAGCCACCAAATTCACTTCCTATTGAATTACATAATGTAACTTAAATTGCATTATTTTCAATTTTCGCAAAGTCTAATACATCAGTAATCAAATCGAATAAATGGTTACCTGCCGTTAAGATTAGTTGAACACTTTCTTGCTGTTCCAAGGTCAAATTATCATATAACTCAAGAAGTTGACTAAACCCTAAAATAGCATTCAACGGTGTTCTCAGTTCATGACTCATTCGTGACATGAATTCTGATTTAGCACTATTTTCATGCTCAGCCTCGGCTACTTTTTGCATCAGCGCTATTTAACTTTGATACAGCTGAACAGTCATTTGATTAAAAGCCTTGGCTACTTGTTCTGTATCTATCTGGACCGCTAGCACACCTAATAACTCACCATCTGTCATGATGGGCGTAGCAATGAAGGCTACTCAAGCATCTGATGGCAAATATTAGATACGCTAGTTTCAAGCATCGATAACGTATCTTGTACCACTTCAGCTAAACCAGAGTTACGATATTCTCCTTTAAATAAATTAGTCGAAAAATCTGATTCATGTAACACACTAAAAACAACATTTCCATCGATGTCCTATTATAAATAAGTCGTAATACTCCGAGGAAAGATATTGTGACATATAAGGTCTAATGACTTTATCTGCACGTTGATAATCAACTGATCTAATCGTATTTTTATGAAATGATTGTTCTAATTCTGCAATAGCATTAATAATGCTTAGGCTTTCAGACAGCATTTCTACATCCATTATTCGTTCCTTAATGTAGCTATTAATTTGGCCTATCTTTTTATCAGAAATCTGACTAAGATGCTTTATCTCATTTTGCTCAAAATGAGATAAAAACACGTTACTCAAAATCAATAGTGGTAGTACCGAAATAACTAATAACCAGAAAAAGAGTCGTAGAAACACGCTATTAAACTGCATTAACTTTCTCCAGCCTCTAAAAGCTGTTGACTGATCTTTTTCCATTGAAATCGATCTCGATAGCTTGGAAAAGGATGCGGCCTAACGACCTGTTTAGATGTCCAAATAATATCAAACTGCCCGTCTTGTCGTGCTTGCCCAATTCGTACTGTTTTTCGAAGATGATAGTTATTAGAATCAATAGATACATGACCACTAGGTAAGCTCATCCCTTGCTCCCCTATCGCTATTCGGACCAGAGTTGTATTTGTTGTATCAGCACGAATAACGGCTTGTGACCATAATTTCAATCCAATATAACTCGCCTCCATCGGACCTCCTATCGTTTGCTCTTGACCCATTGTTCTTTTAACTTTTTTTATGAAATCTTGATTAACTTGACTGTCAATACTTTGAAAATAATTCCACACTGCATAATGATTATTCAAACGCGCATCAGCTATAGTAGCTAACTCGGCTTCAGCAATACTAAATGAAATTACAGGGATATTATCTAGTCCTGCCTGATGTTTTTTAGCAAAGAAATGTTGGTTACTATCGCCATTAATGGTGTTCAGAATAACATCTGGTTGACGCTGTTTAATATCCTCAATTATGGTATCAAAATCATCCGATCCTATTGGCACATATCGCTCAGCAACAATTTGTGCCTTTTTTATTTTGACAATATCTCGAATAATAAAATTAGCAGTATGGGGGGAAATATAATCTGACCCCAATAGATAGATATTATTTCCTAAATTATTTAAGGCCCAATTTACACCAGGAATAATTTGCTGATTAGGTGTTGCACCTGTGTAAATGATATTCGGAGACAGCTCTAAACCCTCATATTGACCAGGGTAAAATAACAGACCGTTATGCTTCTCCATGATAGGCTTCACTGCTTTTCGGCAAGCAGAAGTCCAACAACCAAAAATCACATCAACATGCTGTTCTAGGATTAATCGCTCAGCCTCTCGTGCAGCATGTTCAGGATCTGACTGGCTATCAACAATTATGGATTCTATCTTACGTCCTAATAATCCACCACTTGCATTGAGCTCATCAATGCCCATCAATAAAGTATCAATTAATGGCTTTTCACTACTCGCCATTGTGCCGCTGCTGGAATGTAATATTCCAATACGAATCGCACGCTCTTCAGGCACTTTATTATATTGCAAACTTAATAGTACTAGCGCTAATGCCTACAAGCCGATTATTAATGCTGCCTTTAGCTTTAAAGATATACTCATCACCCTTTTTCCCTAAATATCGGCCCAAATAGTTATGCATAGATACTAACTTTAACTATAAACTATTCCACAAGAAATGAATACATAAAGCAGGGACTAAAGACCTAGCTACCAGCATGCTAAATAACTGTATCTAAAAAGATAATATAAATACTTATTCAATGAGAATAATTCTAAACTCTATAACTCATCATTAAAGGTAAATCGTTCAAAACCATCACTTTTATCCACTATTAAGTTCAACGTAATATTAAACTGAAATCGCTTGTTTTTAGGCTTAATTTGTAGAATCTTACCTTCGGAAAATATACCCACCTTAGTAATGAGTGATGCAGGGCTATTAATACGACTTATTTCTGGCATTAATATCGCGGGCTCAGACTTATCCTTATTCTGTAAACTATAATGAACAGCTATAGGTTCACCCTCAATAATCTCTAAACCGATCTTTGTACTCCCTTGCTGATCTGTTTTCAACCATCGAATAAAAGCAAGACTCATCAATGGCTTACCGCCAGTATCACCGGCTTCGAAAATACTTAATAATCCACCAATAACTATTGACTGATACTCAATAATACCTTGCCGCTCAACTAAATAGCCCCCACTGTTCTTATTCAGAATATTCCAAGGCTGATTAAGCAGTGGAGGTGCATCATCAGAACTATTAGCCGTATTAGATAAACAGTCATGTACAGCCCCCAATCCTATTGCTAGATAGGCCTTTTTATTTCCTGTTATAGGCACTCTAATTTTCTTACGCTCATAAGATGTATTTAGATAGGGTATTAACTGTCTTAGCAGGATAATATCAATAATTCCTGGCGCTTTTCCTGTGCTTTTAACCTGTTGAAATAATGAATCAACAACAACAAGTGCAGGCTTAGTATTTAATATTAATGCAGGTGGTTGGGCTTGATCGGCGATGGTGGGTAATACGGATGGCATCGGTGGCCGGTCACTTAAGCAGTTAATATAAAAATGCCCAGCAACAACTTTAGCCCCCATCGGTAATGGCGATACTTCAACAATAGACGTAAGCTGAGCCATCATCTGGTAAGCATCTAGTACTTCACCACTATTCAAACCGTAAGGATTACTAATCGTCACTAATAATAACTGACAATAGCACTCCTTAAATGTGAAGTCAGACTGTAGTTTCTCATTTACAAAAGGTTGTTTTTCTTCAACATCTGCCATGAGCGTTAACTGATAAAGCTGATGCAGTTCATTCAATGTGCGACTTGGCAATGCACGATAAAATTTATATGCATGTAGAGCCATATAGCTAAGTTGTTCACATGCACGATTAATTGCCAGCAATGCAACAGCATTTAATTTAAGGCTCTTACTTTTCTTGTTAGCGTTAACAATAATAATCTTATAACCAACCGCCAACGCCGACATTAACTCAGCTAAATCATTAATAATTCTATTTTGAGCGGCTAAATTTGGAACTGATTTAGCTAATTTTACTGGTGTTAAAGAAAATAAAAGTTTATTCAGCGGTTCACGATAAAGATCTAGCAACGCCAACCGCTGCAACTCTCCGATTTCATTCTGGTTGAACCTTTTTAACGCATCCATATAAAGCTGAATGAATGATGTTAAATTATTCTTAGGTAATATGCTTATCCAATGCCGTAATAGACCTTCATTTAACTCGATACCACTACTCTCGAACCTCGAAGGGGATCGAAGATTTAAAGTTGGCATATTGTCAGGGAATGGAAAACTCATATCATCACACTTTAATATCGTTGTCAGATTAATACTATTATCTATACATGTTTAAGAATACGCTAATAATATTAAAAAAAACGTCTCTTGTCAGTGATGTGCTTCTAAAAAACAAAATTGAACTCAGATTGAGTTAGGATAACCACATTGTCGCCACGCTTCGTAAAGGATGATCGCAGTCGCATTTGATAGATTCAAGCTTCGACTATTTGCTTGCATCGGAATTTTAATCTTATGTTCAGCATTAATATTATCAAGAATCTCTGTAGGTAACCCTCGAGATTCAGGGCCAAATAATAAAACATCTTCATCTTCATGAGCCGCTTGGTCGTGATGTTTTGAGCCTTTTGTGGTGCACGCAAACAATCTACGTTTGCCCAGCCAAATAGTAAATTCTGCGAAGTTATCATAGAGTTTCACATCAGAAAACTCATGATAATCTAAACCTGCTCGACGAAGCCGCTTATCATCCAATTCAAAACCAAGTGGTTTAATCAAATGTAATTGGGCACCAGCATTTGCACATAAGCGAATAATATTCCCTGTATTTGGTGGTATTTCGGGTTCAAATAAAGCGACATGTAACATGATTAAATACTGCTATGCTGTTGAGTGACATCAATATGCAAGGTTAAATTCTGACCTGGTTTTAATAATGTGCGATCACTTAAACCATTCCATTCACGAACCTGCGCCATACTGACATTAAACTTTTTAGATATCTTCCAAAGTGAGTCTCCACTCCGAATCTTATAGATTACCTTTCTCACTCTATTATTTGATGATGCCGACTTTTCTTTTGTCCAAACAACTAACTTCTGCCCTAAGCGTAAGGTGTCTGCAGGTGCTTTATTATTCCATTTAGTTAGCTGCCTGACACCGACTTTATAGTCATTAGCAATATCCCACCATGTATCGCCGGCCGTTACAGTATGGATCTTTTTATTCCCTAAACGAGGGGCGTTTTGTTTTGTTGCTAATCGTTGGCCAGCGGTTAATGGATAGTCACTTGGCTTGCCAGAAGCAATAGGGATTAACAAGTGTCTACCAGCACGAATAGCATTGCTTCCTAATTCATTGGCTTCTTTTAGAACCGATATCGTTGTTTGATAATGTTGAGCAATAACACCTAAAGATTCGCCTGATTTTATTTTATGACGCGTCCATTGAACTCGTTTACCGGCAGGCAACGAAGCTAACCCCTGCTGGAAAATATCAGCATTGTTTATAGGAACGACTAAAGTATGCGGCCCATCAGGTGTCGTTGCCCATTGATTAAAGCCCGGATTAAGCTGATACATTTCTTCTGTTGTAATGTCCGCTAATTTTGCAGCTAATGCCAAGTCAATCTGACCGCCGGTATTAACCACCGCCAAGAACGGCGAGTTATCAATAGGACTCAACGCTAGCTCATATTTCTCGGGGTTCTGAATTAAATGTGCGATAGCCATTAATTTGGGCACATAGGCCGAGGTTTCTTTTGGTAAATCTAAAGACCAAAAATCTGTTTTCTTACCCGCTTTCTTATTCTTCCTAATGGCGCGACCTACCGTGCCTTCACCACAATTATATGCTGCTAAAGCTAACTGCCAATCACCAAAGTCACGGTGCAACTTCTCTAAATAATCCAGAGCCGCTCGTGTTGATTGAATAACATCGCGACGACCGTCATACCACCAGTTCTGCTTTAAACCATATACCTTGCCAGTGCCCGGAATAAACTGCCACAAACCGGCCGCCCGGCCATGAGAATAAGCAAAGGGTTGAAAAGCACTTTCTACAACAGGTAACAAGGCAATTTCTAAAGGCATATTGCGTAGTTCTAACTGCTCTACGATGTGATATAAATAAGGTCGAGCACGCTCCACCACACGATCGATATATTCAGGATGCTTCACAAACCACGCGAGTTTCTTTTGAGAATCAGGGTGTAATGTTGGCGGAACAATGTCATATCCATTACGAATACGTTGCCATAAATCAGTGATCGGTACAGGCTGAGCTAGCTTCTCCAAATCAATTTCAGGCGATGATACAGTCGGTAATGTATTTTGTTGATGATCTTGCGATTCACCATACGCTTGTTGCCAAGCAGAGTCTTTTTGAGTCACCTGCACGGCAGGAGCGGGTGATTTAGGCTCATCTTTTACGCTTGTAAGTGGCGTATAACAGCCGACCAACAAGCTTAAAATGAATAATGGTGTGAGTGATTTAAGTCTTAGCATCCCATTATTATAAATCAGTTATAGCTCACTGTCTGTTTATCGAATCGCCTTTGAGCTAATGACAATCATCTTCTCAATCTGCATATCTTCCATTGTGTAAGGAATTCCGCCTGTACCCAAACCTGAATGACGCAAGCCAGCAAAGGGCATCCAGTCAACTCTAAACGCGGCATGTTCATTCACCATCACGGCTGATGCCGCTAAGCGATCTGACACATATATCGCTGTATCAATATTATCACTATAAACGGAAGCTTGAAAAGCCACATCAAGTGAATTAGCACACTCAATTGCCTGATCAATATCACTAAAGGTATAGACACAAACAACAGGGCCAAATACTTCCATTTTTGATAAATTACAATCAGCTGATGGATTAAATAACACGGTAGGTTCATAGCAATTATTAGGGAGGCTGTGCCCACCACAGACTAATTCAGCACCAAGCTCCACTGCTTGTTGCACCCATTTATTGACGCGCTCAACTTCTGCGGGACGAATTAATGGCCCAACCTCAGTCTTATCTGATAAAGGATCGCCTACCACCATTGATGTTGCTGCAACCGTTAGCTTATCTACAAGCTCTCGGGCAATTGATTCATGAACATAGATACGTTGTACCGATACACATACTTGGCCAGCATGATAAAAACCACCTTTAGCAAGACCTGGAATAGCAATTTCAAGATCTGCATCTTTAGCGACGATGACAGGTGCAGCGCCACCATGTTCTAGGGCACAGCGTGTCCCTGGGGCAAGTTTTGAGCGTAGATACCAACCCACTTTCGCACTACCAATAAAGCTAAAGAATGCAACGCGAGGATCGGTTACTAATGCTTCTGCAGTTGGAATGTCTTGTGGCACAAGTGCTTGGCACCACGCTTCAGGCAGCCCTGCTTGATGAAAAATATCCACCAAACGAAAACAGGATAAAGGCGTATCTTCTGCTGGTTTTACAATAACCGGACAACCTGCAGCAATGGCAGGACCTATCTGATGAGCAATTAAATTAAGAGGATGATTAAAGGCGCTCACCGCCACCACAACACCAATAGGCTCTTTATTCATAATGGTAAAGCGATGTTGCGAAGCCGCATTAACGCCCATAGGAACTGGTTTACACACATCATTACGCAATGTATCAGCACATAAGCGAATGCTATCGATGCAACGCACTATCTCAACCTTAGAGTCCAGAAGCGGTTTACCACCTTCATGGGCTGATGCAAGCGCCAACTTATCAGCTTGCTCCTCCATCAACGTCATAGCACTTTCAAGTATGCTAAGTCGTTGAGGGATTGATAACCAATTATCACGATCAGCAAACAAAGCAGAAGCCGTTTGCAAGGCTTGATTCACATCGTCAAGATCGGCAGTTTCAACACTGGCTAAGAGCTCACCATCAAAAGGAGAATGTACCTCTATTTGATGATCATTTGTTTTAGTTCGTCCCGCAATATTAAGCGGAAAATGCGTTGTATCAGTCATGATTAGAGCCTTATAAAATACAGATTTTTTCTTTCAAGCCTTCATTCAAAATCGAATGATTGAGAGAATAATCAACGGCTAGATCAATTAAATGAACACCTTTAGACTTTAATGCCGTCTGTAATATAGCTTTAAAATCACTATGACTCGTTGGTCTGTGACCTGTTGCGCCATAACTTTCAGCATATTTCACAAAGTCAGGATTATTGTAATCTAAACCAAAGTTAGCAAATCCCATACCTTCTTGTTTCCATTTGATCATACCGTAAGCATTATCATTAAGAATGATTACAACCAAATCCAGATTTAACCTTACCGCTGTTTCCATTTCCTGTGAATTCATCATAAATCCACCGTCACCACAGACACTAATCACCTTACGATCAGGATTAATCAATTTCGCCAACATAGCAGAAGGCAGACCCGCGCCCATTGTTGCCAAGGCATTATCAAGTAGTAAAGTATTATTTTGATAGCAAGGATAATTACGTGCAAACCATATTTTATAGACACCATTATCTAGCGTAACGATGCCATTTTCATCCTGCTCCTCACGAATAGCTCTAACCGCGCTTTGAGGAAGCACAGGGAAACGTTCATCATCACTATATTTAGATAAACGTGTTTTAACTTCATCTCTAACGCGATAAAAGTAATCAAAGTCCCAATGTGATTGAGGTGTTAACAAGGCATTTAAACGAGTAACTGACGTAGCAATATCACCGACAACATCTAATTGAGGGAAATAAACAGCATCAAGTTGTGCTGGTGAAAAGTTCACATGAATAACTTTAGGGCCACCATCTCTCATGAAAAATGGCGGTTTCTCAATTACATCATGACCAATATTGATAATTAAATCGGCACGATCAATTGCACAATGCAGAAAATCATGATCAGATAATGCAGCGGTACCAAGATAAGCATCATGACGCTCATCAATAACGCCTTTACCCATTTGTGTATTAAAAAATGGAATGCCCGTTTGCTCTATAAATTGCATCAAAGCGACACTGGTTCGTTTTCTATTCGCACCTGCTCCAATGAGTAATAACGGCATTTTTGCAGCTCGAATCATATCTGCAGCACTTTCAATAGCAAAGCTATCAGCATCAGGACGACGAACTGGAGCAACAGCGTAGACATGATCTTCTGCTTCTTCAGCAGCTATATCTTCTGGTAACTCTATATGTACAGCACCTGGACGCTCTTCCATCGCTAGACGAAAAGCCTCACGAACAGTGCCTGACATCGTATTTCCATGAACCACTTGTTTGGTGAACTTCGTGATTGGACGCATCATATCGACAATATTAACGATCTGAAACTGACCTTGCTTACTCTCCTTAATTGGCTTTTGCCCCGTGATCATCATCATCGGCATACCGCCTAATTGTGCGTATGCTGCTGGCGTGACAAGGTTTGTTGCACCAGGACCTAGTGTGGCCAAACACACGCCAGGCTTGCCTGTTAATCGCCCATAAGTTGCAGCCATAAAGCCAGCACCTTGCTCATGTCGAGTAAGAATAAGTTTGATTGTCGAGCCCTGTAATGAGTCTAGAAAATCAAGGCTTTCCTCACCGGGGATACCAAAAATATATTCAACACCCTCATTTTCTAATGCTTTAACAAACAGATCTGACGTTTTCATGAAATTAATCCTTATTTCTAATAATACGAACTCATAGCTCAATCAACCAGTTAACTCTATACATTTATACTACCATAGAAATATATCAAATCTACGTATTGGATATAGTGTCATGGTCAACTAGTTTTATCGCACTAGTTAGGCATAGAAATTAATTGTGCAATATTGCAATCAATAGGTTTTCACTGTAATACAGTTCGGGAATTTATAGGCTGTAATGGCCGGTTATTAGGTTCATGCAAAACAGATATAAAAGCATCAATTTGCTGGCTCTGAACAGCCATAACCTTTTTCATTACTATCCATTGCACGCCTTCTGAACATGGTGGGGTTGTTAATGAACCATCAAAACGATAATACTCCTGTTTTTTAGGAAGAATATCAATCACGTTAACCATTTCATTCAAAGTGTGGGCCTCTTTGGCATTAGATGGCATAACCGACCAAATGTTTTTGAGCCATTTATTAGGTGATGCAACAGCAATCACTTTTCGAGATCCGAATTTGTCGGTTTCAACTTCAAGTCCTTTATTAGGAATACCTTGCTCAAACATGATGGCAATTACAGCTAAGCCACCTTGTTCATTTTGATGCACTAAATGTGCCTCAAGTGGATAGGACTTGCCATTAATATGATTCTCGCTGGGAGCATGAAAGTGTACTTGTAATAAATTGAAAGTTTGACCTTCCAGCTTAATACTACTGCCCTTCTTATAATTCATTTGAATTGTATGGCCATTATTAACAATCTCATAGCCACCCTGTTGATAGTCAATCTCAATCGGGGTAAGATCTGCCTCAGTAAAGCCTGTTAAATTTATCGGAGATTGATTATTTCCTGTGCAGGCAAAATTATCTTCCGTTAAATTTGCCCACTTTTCTGGGCCTATATCACCAGAATAGCCCCAACTAGTATTGGATTCGGCAAAAACATTGCTCGTAAATACCAATGAGGCCATAAGAATCATCTCTTTTTTCATAATTATCCCTTCTTTATAAGTTCACCCACCCAAGCATCTTAAGGTAATCAAATAGTTAGTAAAAGTCGAATATAGCTGATAGACTCATCGTAAATTACGAAGTAAAGGTGGCAAATGCTCAATTACAAACATCTGCATTATTTCTGGACAGTGGCTAAAGAAGGCGGCATCGCTAGAGCAAGTGAGCGGCTACATATAACACCTCAAACAATTAGTGGACAGTTGACTTTATTAGAAACATATTTTGGTGTTGCATTATTTAACAAAGTTGGGCGAAATTTAGAAATTACGGATATTGGACGCCAAGTTCTAAGCTTTGCTGATGAAATATTTTCTTTAGGCAATGAACTTGAGCAAATGATGCATCAACTACCTAGCGAGCGCCAACAGATATTCAGAGTTGGAGTCGTTGATGTTGTCCCTAAGTCTATTGCTCATCACATTCTATTGCCTGCTCTTCAAATGCCAAAGCCAACACGAATGGAGTGTCGTGAAACAGACTTAGAAACACTTTTGGCCGAGTTAACCTTGCATCGCTTGGACCTTGTGATCGCAGATCGACCCATCCCGCCAAGCGTGAGTACACGAGGATTTAGCCATAAACTCGGTGAATGTTCCGTTAGCTTTTTTGCTGCTGAACAAGTACAGCAGCAATTAAGTAATAATTTTCCAGAATGTTTAAATGGAGCTCCGTTATTATTACCGAGTCCAGGGAATCAATTACGGACCGATATTGATCAGTGGTTAGATAAAAACCGACTCCACCCCAAAATAGTTGCTGAGTTTGATGATAGTGCATTAATGAAAGCCTTTGGCCAAGAAGGGGTGGGGATATTTCTTGCACCAACGGCACTAGAACAAGAAGTTATGCAGCAATATAGCGTTAAAGCCATTGGCCAAACCGATGATATAAAAGAATCCTTTTACGCCATTTCTGTTGAGCGCCGAGTCATAAACCCTATCGTTTCTGCTGTGATAGAATCAGCAAATAAAACCTTATTTTCTAAGGAGAAATAAATGAATACAACAAAGAAAGGCGTCTATCTCGCACCATGGGAAAAACGTTTCGACAAAATATTAAACCCATTTGAAGAGTTTATTCACCGTCAAACCACCAGTGGATTTTTATTAATGGGTACAGCGATACTGGCCTTATTTCTTGCGAACAGTTCATTTTCAGAGGTATATTTACACATTCTTCATACGCCAATCTTGGTAGGTGTAGGTAGTTGGTCAGTAGAAATGAGCTTGCATCACTGGATTAATGATGGGCTGATGGCCTTGTTTTTCTTTGTTGTCGGCTTAGAATTAAAGCGTGAAATACTAGTTGGCGAGCTATCCAAATTACGTAATGCCATGCTACCTATTTCTGCCGCAATAGGTGGAATGGTTGTCCCTGCACTGATCTATTATATGATTAATCCTGATGGTGATGCTGCAAATGGTTGGGGGATTCCCATGGCGACAGATATTGCTTTTGCACTTGGAGCCTTAGCATTATTAGCAAATCGCGTCCCGAAAGCGCTGATTACATTTTTGGTTGCATTAGCCATTGTCGATGATCTCGGTGCAGTCTTAGTTATAGCCCTGTTTTATACTGAAACGATTGCCTTCACCCCATTATTAATCGCCGGTTTAATGTTTATCGTTTTATTGGCTTTTAATATGGCTGGTATTCGTAAAACACTGCCTTACTTTCTTGTCGCTGTCGCGCTTTGGTATTCACTATTGTTATCGGGAATACATCCCACTCTGGCAGGGATTTTAGGGGCGATGTCCGTACCAGCTATCCCTAAATATGATCCTGAACGTTTTAGTTCGCATGTTAAAGGATTGATGAACAAGTTTGATAACAGTCATCATCAGGGCCAGAGTATTATGAACAATGACGAACTGAGTTCAGTGGTACATAAATTAGAATACAGCATCGATAGTGTTGGTGTGCCACTTCAGCGTTTAGAACATGCTTGGCATATGCCCGTTGCTTATTTGATAATTCCAATTTTTGCCTTAGCAAATGCCGGTATACCGATGTCCTTTGGCTCATTGGGCGACACGATAGCTCACCCAGTTATGATTGGGGTATCCCTCGGCTTAATTTTAGGTAAGTTTATCGGTATTACCGGAATTAGCTGGTTAGTACTGAAATTAGGCATTGCGGAACTGCCTAAAGATACTCGATTCACCCAAATAGCCGGCGTTTCACTCTTAGCCGGAATCGGCTTCACAATGTCAATTTTTGTTGCTCAACTTGGCTTTAGCCATAATGATGAATTACTACTTATGGCTAAAACAGGTATCCTTGCTGCATCGATATTATCTGGGCTAGCTGGTTTTATTTGGCTCTATCTTGTAAGCAGTTCAAAACAAGATAAATAACTGCCCACTCTAAGTCTGATTAGGTAATATGTAATAAAACAAACAACATAATCATGGCATAGCCTGCATCACTTTGATTTTGGCATGCATTTAAATTATAGGAAAAAATATGAAAGAAATTACAGTTGATAGCAACCCAAGTGACGCACTTTTAAAGAAAATCGGGACTGCTCACTGGCCAACATGGGAAAAAGAAGTATCTGTGTTCCCATGGGAATTTGTAACAACAGAAACAGCACTTATCTTAGAAGGTGAATGTGAAATGACACCTGAAGATGGTGGCCCTTCAGTTACTTTCAAAGCTGGCGACTTAGTGGTTTTCCCTGTCGGTTTCAAAGGATCTTGGGAAGTGAAAAAATCACTTAAAAAACAATATAAACATAATGGCGGGAAATTTGTTAAATGTTTCTTCAACAATTTAACTATCTTAATCAACCGCACTAAATCAATTATGAAATAAAGTTTACGTCCATTATTTCCACAATCTTGGTTTCCGAGATTGTGGAAAGCTCGTGTTCGGAAGATGAATAAATATCCCCCTCTTTATTACCCAGTGCGATGCTTACAAAATCCGGCTTATCATCATGCAGCAAGATAACGATCCTCTTATTAAGAGGGATGCAATCAATCGTGACAGCATCTGCTGGAATGCCTTGATTACGCAATGTTTTATCCATTATTCCCATTAATGTATCGATCGCCCCAGCCTTGCTCTCGAATATATCACCCGCTCTAGCGACAAGCTCGGATAAATTTTGTAGTTTACTCTTCATATGAACTCTTTGTAGTTAGGGCAACTGGATAGAAACTTAACACCGAGTTCTACAGAAATTTAGAAGTACAATCAAACAAATTTTCCATAACAGTCATTTAGGCCGTCTATTCCTTAATATGTTGAAAAACTATATTCCCAGCTTTTCATAAATTAATCAATATCTGTTTTGAGTCGAATGCTACCATAGCACCACATATTAATTATAGACGGCAGCCTTACCTGATTCTCGACATGAGCCTTTTAGTATTACAAATAATTATCAAGCAATGGGATAAAAGCCAACGAACAGAAGGTCATATTAGGAAAAGGGCTGAAATACCCATTCAATACCCCATAAATATTCCTCCTGCTTTCTATGTATTCAACAATCAATGCGTTATCGACCAACACGGCGATGACTTACTCGGTAAGCGAATAACTTATTCCCAAGATAATAATGGAAAAATCATATTTGATCGATTTCAAGTTTGCTTAAGCAGAAAATCTATTGAATACAGAGGAGAGTCTGCTGCTAATCATAAAGTAATTGGCTCGTTAGACAATAAATGGATTCAATGTAAGTACAGTTGGCGCTATAGCGTATACGAAGGCGGACTCTACTATTGGCTGTATGAAGAAGTAACATTAAATGTAATTAGTATGAGTACATTTGATGAAAACATATTTTTAAATTATAAGCCTACGATTATTTTTACTGGATAGAAAATATAGGATATTTAATCAACCTTCCGATTGACTACTTCGGTGCTGAGATCTAATGACCCACTGCAACAAGCATTTAAATGAGGTTAAACAAAAAGCCCCAGCACTAAAGGCTTGATTATATATGGCGGAGACCCACAAGGACTTGAACCTTGGGCAAAGAAATGGCATCACTTTTCCCAATGAGAATAAAAAGCAGACCAATCTGGTTCACCCCCATTGATTATCTGTTAGTACCAAACCCCATCAATCATCCTCTTCACGCAACCGTTGTTGTCGTTCTTCTTCTTCAGCTAAGATTGATTTAATTTCAAGCATGACGCCATCGACATCCGCTTCTTCTGTATTTTCTTCAAAATAGCCGGTTAGTTCGGTGTTTGCTTGTAATTGTCCATTTTCAAAGAGTGCCCATATTTCTTTGTCATACCGACTATTCAGTAATTCTGGAGCGTATTGAGCATAGTAACGCGTTATATTCTGAACATCTCGCTCTAGCATTGATTGAGCATTATTATTCGCGGCAGCATTCACAGCTTGAGGTAGGTCAATAATCACTGGACCATTCTCATCGACTAGAACATTAAACTCTGACAAGTCACCATGTACTATCCCTGCACAGAGCATTCTCATCACGGAGTGCATTACGCTTGCATGGTCTTCCCGTGCTTGCTCGGCAGACATCGTGATATCGTTGAGGCGGGGTGCGACTTGACCATACTCGTCCGTGATTAACTCCATCAGTAACACGCCATTAAGGCAATCATAGGGTTGAGGCACTCGGACGCCTGCACCTGCGAGAAGGTAGAGCGCATCAACTTCGGCATTTTGCCACGTTTCTTCTTGTTGTTTCCGACCAAATTTCGAGCCTTTTTCCATGGCTCTGCCGCGACGACTATTACGAACCTTTCGCCCTTCTTGGTACTTCACTGCTTGCTTGAAGCTACGCTTAGCGGCATCTTTATAGACTTTGGCACAACGTAGTTCAGAACCACATCTTACGACATAGACATCGGCTTCTTTGCCACTCATTAATCGTCTGACAACGTCATCGACTAAGCCATCATCAACAAGTGGCTGGATTTGTTTTGGTATTTTCATAGCGCTTCTGAGTCTTGCCTCTCAATCTATCCCACTAAAAAAGCCCCAAAACCCGAAAGGGAAATGAGGCTTATTTTGTTGCAACCAATTTAGTTGCGATGTTTTATGGTGGGCCCAGTAGGACTTGAACCTACGACCTGTCGATTATGAGTCGATCGCTCTAACCAGCTGAGCTATGGGCCCTAAATTTTAGTTATCTGTATCTAAAAAGCTTCGTAATTGATCTGAACGTGTTGGATGACGTAGTTTACGCAGCGCTTTTGCTTCGATTTGACGAATGCGTTCACGTGTTACGTCAAATTGTTTACCGACTTCTTCTAGTGTGTGGTCAGTATTCATATCAATACCAAAACGCATCCGAAGTACTTTTGCTTCTCGCTCAGTAAGGCCGCCTAACATGCCTTCTGTTGCTTCTCTCAAGCCTTCGATCATAGCAGAATCTTGTGGTGAAATCACGTTAAGATCTTCTACGAAGTCACCTAGGTGTGAATCTTCATCATCACCAATCGGTGTTTCCATTGAGATTGGTTCTTTCGAGATTTTAAGTACTTTTCGTACTTTATCTTCGGGCATTTCTGCACGTTCCGCTAATTCATCAGGGTTTGGTTCACGCCCCATTTCTTGTAGCATCTGACGTGCAACACGATTCAGTTTGTTGATTGTTTCAATCATGTGAACTGGAATACGAATTGTACGAGCTTGATCGGCAATTGATCGCGTAATTGCTTGACGTATCCACCATGTTGCATAGGTAGAGAATTTGTAACCACGTTGGTATTCAAATTTATCAACCGCTTTCATTAAGCCGATATTACCTTCTTGCACTAAATCTAGGAATTGAAGTCCACGATTAGTGTATTTTTTGGCAATCGAGATAACTAGTCGTAAATTTGCTTCGACCATTTCTTTTTTGGCACGACGTGCTTTGGCTTCAGAAATCGACATTTGACGATTGATTTCTTTAATCTCAGTGATGATCATGCTGCGATCTTCAGCTAAGTCAGCCATTTTTGATTGTGCATTCAGAATAGCATCAAGACTCTTTTTAATCGTTGATGAGTAATGCTTTTTGGCTCGAACATGCTTGTCGATCCAGTTAAGGTTTGTTTCGTTACCGGTAAATGAATCAATAAAATCACGACGATTCATGCGAGCATCCGTAACAACAATTCTAGCAATGATGCGTTCTTGTGTACGAATAACTTCGACAGTTGAAGTCATTAATTTGTTTAAATTAATTAATGCTTTTGGCGTTAGTTTAAACTCCATAAAGAGGTTAGTTGCTAACTCTTGTGCTGCTGCAACATCATCGCCTTCGGCTTTTTGAAGCTTGCTGTGAGCATCTCGTAAAATAGTGAATCGTTCACGCGCTTCTTCAGGATCGACACCGGTTGGGCCTTCCTCTTCTTCCTCGTCATCTTTATTGTCAACAGCATCGGGGCCTTTCTGTGGACCGGGAACGACTTCTGCCGTTTCATCTTCAGGAAGAATAAAGCCTTTAATTAAGTCATTAAGACGCAAATCGCCCGCTTCTACAGCATCATATTGTTCAAGGAATGTCGTAATACAAGCAGGGTATGTTGACAGCATGACTAAGCTTTCACGAAGACCAGCTTCAATACGCTTGGCGATAACAATTTCGCCTTCACGCGTAAGTAGCTCAACAGAACCCATTTCACGCATATACATACGTACTGGATCGGTAGTACGGCCAAACTCGCCATCAGAACTTGCTAAAACAGCAGCGGCTTCATCTGTAGAGACGTCATCATTAGATGATGCGGCTTCCGCTAGACGTTCCATTTCATCCGTATCTAGGCCATCTTCATGAACCATAATACCAAGGTCACTGAACATGCCGATAACATCTTCAATTTGATCCGCATCAACCACATCTTCAGGTAAGTGATCGTTAATTTCACCGTAGGTAAGGTAACCACGTTCTTTCCCTAGCGTGATAAGTTCTTTAATGCGTGACTGTTGATCTTTCATTTGACCTCTTTATTCATAATGTACATTTGATGCGTACAGAACCGAACATTATACTTCATAAGTCTATAATAATGCACGTTTTTGTTTGCGCAACTTTCAGTCTAAATATTAAGTATTTGTATTTCTTGTCTTTCTTCGTCGGTTAAATTACGTAAACCTTTTTGCATTAGATATGCGTGCCGCAACTCAATTGCTTGTTGTTGTAGCTGCTGAACCATACCCGCCAGCTCATGCTTTAATTCGTCTGACGATAATGATAACGGCTGTAAAGCCAATTTTTGTAAATGTGCTTCATGCTCAGTATCTCGAGCACGTTCTAATAAGGCTGCAGTATTCAGATGGGGCGATTGCTGCAATGTTTCAAGCATTTTTACTAAAATAGTTATTCCTGGTAGTTCTAATGTCGCTATTTTGTCGAATACGCCCACTTCAATATGTAGTTCAGGATGCTGTAATAAAATAGTGATTGCCATTCTCACCGGTGACATAGCGCTATTTAATGGTTTATATTTTTTCGGTGCTACAGTTTGTGTCGTAGGTGATTTATCTAAATGTTTAGCTAATACCGCTACACTGGTTTGCGCTCGCTCGGCCAGTTGCTGCTCTAACATATCTTTATACATTCCTGCGGGTATGTGTTTAAGATATGGTTTCGCTGTTTCTACTAATCGTGCACGTCCGTCCATCGATGATGTATCTAGCTGACCTTCTAAGGTATCAAAGAAAAAGTCTGAATAATTCTTTGCGTCTGTCACTAAATCATTAAAGCCTTCCTCCCCTGATTGTTGTACAACGCTATCAGGATCTTCACCATCTGCTAGAAACATAAATTTTAACTGGTGATTACCACCCAACATTGGCAACGCATTTTCTGCGGCACGCCATGCGGCTTCTCGTCCGGCACGATCACCATCAAAACAAAATATGATTTCAGGTGAGCTACGCATTAATTGACGTAGATGATCGGGGGTTGTTGCTGTACCTAATGTTGCCACGGCATTGGTGACACCATGATCAGCAAGGGCAACAACATCCATATAGCCTTCAACAATAATGACCTTGTCTAATTTGCGATGGGCTTTACGCGCTTGAAATAAGCCATAAAGCTCACTGCCTTTATGGAATATCGGGGTTTCTGGTGAATTTAGATATTTCGGTGTACTGTCATCAAGTACGCGTCCGCCAAAGCCAATCACACGACCACGACGATCTCGAATTGGAAACATAAGTCGATTACGGAAGCGATCATACGTTCGCCCTTTATCATTACTACTTAATAGACCCGCTTCATTGAGTTGTTTACGATTATAGTCATCGGTACCGAAAACCTTTAATACATTATCCCAACCATCCGGTGCCATACCAATGCCAAA
>DAOUSV010000118.1 GCA_030627065.1 Piscirickettsiaceae bacterium
CAATTTGTGTCCGCGGTGTTTTAATCATGATCTCGGATGCGGTGGGTGTTGATTGATTTGCATCGGGATCTCCGGCAAGATCTGTATTTATACGAACTTGTCCGACACTGGCGCTTAAACGTTGTGACAAACTGCCGAGGCGTTTTTCGACAATAGCAAGCCAATCAGCTAAGTTATCAGCGCGGGCATAAAATTGTGCATTACCTTGTTCAACATTGCTTAGACGGCTTAAATACGATTCTAATGCTGTAATACCTGTTTTATATTCACCTTCAGTAGCAGGAAATAACCAAGATTCTGAATTAAAGTTAAATTGAGGTTCTGCAATTGCGAGATCGGGATCTTCTAAAGACTGCGATTGTGAGCGACTAATATCATTGCGTAAGCTACGAGAAAAATCACGAATTTGGGTTAATACGCCAAACTCCCAATTCGGGATATTATCCATCCATATTGATGGCGGCATCACATCATTGCTTAAATAGCCACCAGACTTATTTAATAGGGCATTGCTGATTGTGATTAATGTGGCGGTTGATGTATAACCTGTGACGACAGAGTGTTGACGTTCACTGGCCATACTGTGAGCATGTTCAACAGGGTTAAAGTCGTTTGGTGTACTATCCCACCACAGCATGATTAGTAATAGCACAATGATAATAATACCGAGAGTGCCGAATACAATCGTCAGTATTTTTTGACGGGAATTTGGATCTGTGATGTTATCCATAACTACCCAGCGTTGATCTTTGATGCGTTGAATTAGGTGTTTGAAGTCCATTGTTTCTCACTATTTTGTACGAGCTTGATTTAGGCATAGAGTAAGCTTAAAAAGCCTCCATAGCAATAAGCCATCAGAGGGGGATTTGAATTAAACTTGACTTGAGACGACTAAGATTAGAATAATGTGCGGCTTGCAAAAAAAGTTAATGAGGCGGGGGACGCTTTCTGTATGACGATGAGAATCGAAATTGATAATTTGGCTAAGCATTTTGGCGCGATTAAAGCGGTAGATGGTGTGTCATTTTCAGTAAAAAAAGGTGAAGTTCTAGGTTTTCTAGGTCCAAATGGTGCGGGTAAATCAACCACCATGAAGATGATTACCGGCTTCTTAACTCCGACACGTGGCACGGTACGAGTCTGTGGGCATGATGTGTTGGTCGATCCTATTGCTGTGAAAGCAAGCATCGGTTATTTACCTGAAGGTGCACCTGCGTATGCAGATATGACGCCTGATGGATTTCTGAAATTTATTGCAGATATTCGTGGATTGTCAGGTAAAGCTAAAAAAATGGCCGTTGATTCAGCCGCAGAACGTGCGCGGATCACTCATGTTATGTATCAGCCGATTGAAACCTTGTCGAAGGGTTATAAGCGTCGAGTTGGTTTGGCGCAAGCGATTCTACATAATCCACCAGTATTGATTTTAGATGAACCTACCGATGGTTTAGATCCTAATCAGAAACATGAAGTCCGTAAGCTTATTAATGATATGTCACATGATAAAGCGATAATTATTTCGACTCATATTTTGGAAGAAGTACACGCTTTATGTCATCGCAATGTATTGATTGCTGAAGGCAAGATTAAGTTTGATGGTACGCCGCATGAGCTTGAAGCTATGTCTCGTTACCATAATGCCGTGTGTGTTGCTGTGGTCGGTGTTGATGATGATTCCTTATCGTCGTTCTTAACATCCCTTGATTTTGTAATGGAAATCGAAGCGTTAGCTGCAGGGCGCGGCTTTCGTGTTTATCCGAAGAATAAGCAGCAAGTCACCGCTGAGTTATCACAGAAAATTCGTGATAATGGCTGGCAGATTGATTCACTTTATGCTGAACATGGTCGTTTGGATGAGGTTTTCCGTACCCTTACACAAGGTCATTCATAATGAATATGAATAATATCTGGTTTATTATGAAGCGTGAGCTGAGCGGCTATTTTGCAACGCCAGTGGCTTATGTATTTATTGTTATCTTCTTATTATTGACAGGCTTTTCAACCTTCTTCGTTGGTAATTTCTTTGAACGTGGTGAAGCTGATTTATACCCATTCTTCTCCGTTCATCCATGGATTTATGTGTTATTGATTCCTGCTATTTCGATGCGTTTATGGTCAGAAGAACGTAAAAGTGGCTCGATTGAATTATTAATGACTCTACCTATTTCAGTGTTTGAAGCAGTATTAGGTAAGTTCTTCGCCGCATGGGCGTTTACTGGTTTAGCATTGATATTGAACTTTCCATTATGGATTACCGTAAATTACCTAGGCTCACCGGATAACGGCGTTATCTTTGCCGGATTCTTAGGTAGCTTATTAATGGCAGGTGGTTTTTTAGCGATTGGTTCGTGTATTTCAGCGACAACAAAGAATCAGGTTATTGCGTTTGTATTAAGTTTAATTGTTAGCTTGGTGTTTGTATTAAGTGGCTACGGCATTGTGTTGGACTTTTTCAGTAGTTGGGCACCAATGGCATTAGTGAACGCAATTAGCTCATTTAGCTTTTTAACTCATTTTGATGCGATATCAAAAGGGGTGATTGATATGCGTGATATGTTGTATTTCGCATCCGTTATTACGATTTGGTTATTTGCAAATGCCATGATCGTCAATTTGCGTAAAGCCGACTAGGAGTTTTGAGTAAAAATGAATAAACAACTATTATCGACAACAGGCTTAATACTCGCGGTTATCCTGTTTATCTCGTTTAACATTGTAACGAATGGTAATTTAACGTCATCACGTATTGATTTAACAGAAGATAATTTATATACCTTATCTGAGGGTTCATTAAATATTATTGAATCATTACAAGACGAGATTACATTACGACTGTATTTTTCAGAGCAGGTAGCACAAGAGTTACCGAGTTTGAAATCGTATGCACAACGTGTGCATGAGTTATTGGATGAATATCAACGTGCCTCCGATGGCAAGATTCGCTTATTGCTTATCAATCCAGAACCGTATTCTGATGATGAACAACGTGCCGATCGTTATGGTTTACAATCTATACCGATTAATGGTGAAACAGATCCGCTTTATTTCGGTTTAGCAGGAAATAACTTGCTTGATGGTGTTGAAATTATCTCTTTCTTCCAGCCAGAAAAAGAAGATGTGTTGGAATACGATTTAACCAAGCTTATCTACAAGCTATCTAGCTCAAACAGAAAGTCTGTGGCTGTGATGAGTTCGCTAGAAGTGAATGGTAAAGATTACGATCCATTAAAAGGCGATATTATTTCAGATGATGGCCCACAACCTTGGGCATTTATGGCTGAATTACGTCAATTATTTAATGTGTCTGTTTTGCCATTAGATATTAAACGTATTCCATTAAGTATTGATGTGTTGATGGTGATTCATCCGAAAGAGTTTGAAGACAGTACCTTATATGCAATTGAGCAATATGTACTGAAGGGTGGCAAATTAATTACTTTTGTTGATCCGTATTCAGAAAGTGATATTCCAGAAAAAGATCCAGAAAACCCAATGGCAGCAATGGTGTATTCACGTAGTTCTAATATGCCTGACTTATTTAAAGTCTGGGGTTTTGAACGTGCACCAGCTGATGTTGTTGCTGATCGTAAAACTGCGATTAAAGTAGACTTCGGTGCTAGAACAGGTAATAAACCCATTGATTATGTGTTGTGGCAAGGTATTCCATCAGAACAATTAAATAGCGATCAAGCGATTACTAGTCAGTTGAAAAAGGTTGAGGTAGCAACAACAGGTCGATTTATACCATTAGA
Organism: Piscirickettsiaceae bacterium; assembly: GCA_030627065.1. Lineage (GTDB taxonomy): Bacteria > Pseudomonadota > Gammaproteobacteria > Nitrosococcales > Methylophagaceae. The sequence continues at coordinate 3,753 of DAOUSV010000118.1, forward strand.
TGATGCAACAACGACAATTATACCGCTTGTATCTTCAAGTAATGAAGCAATGCTGGTGGATAAACGTGTGGTGCAATTCCGTAATGATCCAATGGCATTATTGACTAAATATATGCCGGGAACATTAAGCTTCCCGATTGCTATACGTGTCAATGGCTCAGTCAAATCTGCGTTTCCTGACGGTGTTGCAGATGAGAATGGTGTGAAGATAAAGTCATCTCGACATGTAGCTGAGTCTAAACAAGATATTGATGTTATTGCGATTGCTGATGTTGATATGTTGCAAGATCGTTTTTGGGTGCAGTTACAAGACTTTTATGGCGAACAGATCGCATACAGCACATCAAATAATATTGATTTCTTAATAAATGCAATTGATGAGATGTCGGGTAATAATGGTTTGATTGGTGTGCGTTCTCGCGCAGGTTTCTCTCGTCCATTTGTTCGAGTCCTTGCTTTGCAACGTGAAGCTGAGAAACACTACCGTACAGAAGAGCGTGAGTTACAAAAGACATTGGAAGAAACCGAACAGCTTATTGCCAGAATGCAGATTGAACGTAGTGGCAGTGGTGATGAGTTATTGAATCCGGAGCAAGAAAAAGAAATTTCTGAACTAAGGATTAAGAGCAATAAAACAAAGCAACAATTACGTGATGTGCAAGGTGATTTACGTAAGGATATTGATAAACTTGATACACAGTTAAAGTTCTTTAATATTGGGCTTGTACCGTTACTCGTTATTCTGATTGCTATTGTGAGCGGTTGGTTACGCGTTCGTAAACGTACACAAGGTCGGAAATAGAATGATGAATAAAATTAGAAATTTAAATAGCCTGACTATTTTAGCTATCGTTACCGTGGTAATGGTGCTTTTGATGCTGTTAACTATTCAGCGACCGGCTACTACCGGTGATGATGATGCTTTATTATTCCCAGAACTATCGGGAAGTTTGAAAAATGTAAATATATTGCATTTTAAAAGCTCTCAAGATGAATTTACCTTATTTAAAGAGGGTGAAAATTGGTTTATTCAAGATAGATGGAATTATCCAGCTGACTTCAACTTGGTTAAGCGTGCCTTAATTGATATTGCAGATGCAAAGATCTTAGAGCGTAAAACACAAGATCCTAAGAATTATACCTTGTTAGGTGTTGAAGGAACTGAAGAGGGCGGTACTTCAGTACGAATCACCATGGCAAATGGCGAGCAAGCAGTTGCAAGCTTATTGTTAGGTAATGAGCGTGAAACCGGAAAAACTATGGGTGTTCGCCAATTTTATGTTCGACGAGGCAATGAAGAGCGTGCATGGCTGGCTGAAGGTTACTTGAACATTAATCCATTGATGCTGAACTGGATCAAGAGTGATGTGATTAATATTGCTCGTGAGCGTATTGCTCAAGTGAATATTATTCAACCTAACGGTCAAACTGCCACTATTATCAATACCGGTAAAAAAGACAAATTTGGAACACCGGCGATGTTGGATAACACTGTGTTTAAATATGAACTATTAGGCTACGACATTGCTGGTAGTTTATTTGAGTTACGCATG
>DAOUSV010000169.1 GCA_030627065.1 Piscirickettsiaceae bacterium
GCAACGCGCGAACATCGTTGATGCGCTGGATCGCGGCTGAAAACATATCCGAACTGAATTGTTGATCTCGAAAAACCGTGAAGCCTTCCTTTAAACTGAGTTGAAACCAGTCGCGGCAAGTCACCCGATTCCCTGACCAGTTATGAAAATACTCGTGACCAACAATGCTTTGAATTCGATAGAAATCGGCATCAGTGGCTGTTTCAGCACTTGCCAACACACAAGAAGCATTAAAGATATTTAAACCCTTATTTTCCATTGCGCCCATATTAAAGTCATTAACGGCAACAATCATGAATACATCTAGATCATATTCACGACCATATTTTTCTTCATCCCACTTCATCGCCTGCTTTAATGACATTAAGGCATGATCACATTTATGATTGTTTTCAGGATCAACATAGATTTCTAAATGAACATCACGCCCAGATTGAGTTGTAAAACTATCGGTTTGTCTATAAAGAGAGCCTGCAACTAAGGCAAATAAATAGCTAGGTTTAGGATGTGGATCATGCCAGCGAACCCAGTGACGACCATCATCAAATTGTCCTTGTTCTTGCAAGTTACCATTGGCTAATAATGTTGGCCATTGTTCTTTGTCTGCCACCATCGATACAGTAAATACAGCCATCACATCGGGGCGATCAGGATAATACGTAATGCGTCTGAAACCTTGTGCTTCACATTGAGTACAAAGCAAATTTCCCGAATGATATAAGCCCTCTAAGGCAGTATTTTGATCGGGTTGAATAATAGTTTCGATTTCTAATTCAAATGACTTAGGAACCGAAGATAATAATAATGACTTATCAGTGCGTTGGTAGTCATTGCCTTGCAACGCTTTACCATCTAGCTTGATAGATACCAGCTCAAGATGTTCGCCATCTAATAGACACTCATCACCCTGCCCTTTAGGGTTTTTACGCATTGATAACACACTGCGTACCGACGTTTTTTCTGCCGTCAATTCAAAATGCAATGACACATGATCCACCAAGTAATTAGGCACTTGATAGTCAGATAAAAATGTTTCTTGTGGTGTTATTGGAGATGTCATAGATAAATTCTCTAAAAATCGTCTAAGGTTTTAATAGACTGGACTTCATAGGCGGGCGTTTCATAAGGATGAGCATTAATCAGTGCTTGCAGAACTGCTTTTATATTATCTTCCGCACATATCATTTCAACGCGATATTCAGCCACTGTTTCAGTTTGGTCTTGCTGACCGATAAAAGGTTGGCTACCTGATAAAGGTTTGAACTGCCCCGTGCCTAATACTTCCCAAGAACAGCAGTCATAGCCATCATAATGACCCGCACCTTGTTTAAATACAGCGTGTTTTACGGCTTCTTTGTGAGTTTCTGGTACATAAAACACCATCTTAAGCATTTACTTAAAACGCCATTTCTGACCGATACCATTGCCAGATTCACTATAAATATATTTTCCATCGGCTGAGAAAGCGACAGCTTGTAACACAACACCTGGGCGCAAAGCTTGGCGACGAGCTACTTGCCAACAATCGAGCTTATCCCCGGTTGCCACTTTCCAAACACATATTTTTTGTGAAGGGTGCCCTGTTACTAAATACTTATTATCAGGTGAAAAGTCAAAGGCTGATGTTGTACTTTTAAATGAGGGTAAATTAGGTAATGCCATGTCTTTAGGCCATAAAGAATCACGTAATATATATTTTTCTTTGCCTGACTTCATATTCCAAAAATGCGTTTGACCATTTCCAGCAGCTGTAATGACGTAGCCACCTTTGGGATAAAACCCAACAATATTTACCGAATTTTCATGCTTCCAACTACGGATTTGTTCTCCTGTTTCTAGCTTCCATAAACGTGCAGTTTGATCATCACCACCGGTTAATGCATATTTACCACTAGGAGACAGCGCCACGGCATTAATAAGCTGATCAATGGGTGAGTTAACAGGCTTGCCATCATGTTTAAGTACTTTTAATACTCGATTATTAATCACATCAAAATAGACTGCGGTGCGGTCATATAATGCGACTAAGAAATAATCACCATGTCGAGATAATGCAATTGCTTTTATTTTTACAGGAAAGCTAAAACGCATCATTGGCTCGCCATCAGCCATATTCCATAAGACGATGACATCTTGCTCAATGGTAGCGGCAACCTTACTATCTGCAGAGAACCCAACCAATGTTGTGGTGCCAACCTCGGTATTATTCTGCCAGCTATAAAGTACTTTATTCTTTTCTAAGTCCCACAATCTAGCCGGCGCATCTGTGTCGCCGACCAAGGCATATTTACCATTGGCTGAATATGCGGCGGCATAGCTACTTAAATTACTGTGTTCCCACTGCTTTAACGAATCACGTTCAGCTGTACAGCCTACTAATAACAGCATAAGCAATAGTAACTTGAGTAGCCTCATTGTCGATATCATCATTATGACTTAGGTAATGTGACGCCTTGCTGACCTTGATACTTACCTGCACGGTCGGCATACGATGTTTCACACACTTCATCAGATTCAAAAAACAACATTTGAGCCACACCTTCGTTAGCATAGATTTTTGCTGGTAATGGTGTTGTGTTAGAGAACTCTAAGGTCACATGTCCTTCCCATTCAGGCTCTAACGGTGTGACATTTACGATAATTCCGCAGCGGGCATAGGTTGATTTACCCAAGCAAATCGTTAACACATTACGTGGGATTTTAAACTTCTCAATTGTGCGAGCCAAAGCAAATGAATTTGGCGGAATAATACACACCTCAGAATTCACATCAACAAAGCTTCTTTCATCAAAGTTTTTCGGATCGACAATCGCAGAGTTAATATTAGTAAATATTTTAAACTCCGTTGAACAGCGTACATCATAGCCATAGCTTGACGTGCCATAAGAAATCATCCGACCATTTTCACCTTCTCGCACTTGGCCAGCTTCAAACGGTGAAATCATGTCATGCTCTTCTGACATTCGGCGAATCCATTTATCTGATTTAATGCTCATTGTTCTGCTCGTTTAATATTGAATATTGATAATAATAACGTGATTTTAGCTTATGTTATACCTGTAATTATTCAAGTTGCAATTTTCAAACAAATACACCGTTAGTCCTAAGCGTGTCGAAGGATGGTTCGACAGGGCTCTCCTGAGCAACGACGATGGACTCACCATGAATGGTAGAAGTAAACTATACCCGTTATCATTCAAGGTGCTGACTTTTAATAAAGCCCGTCATTCCCGCGAAAGCGGGAATCCAACGATAGGCATTACTTTAACCGCCCTAGATCCCCGCTTTCGCAAGGATGACAACAGTAGAAACCTGCATCTTGAATGATAACGGGTACCAAGTTTAATCGTTCTTAATCACGATATTAGGAAATGCCGTTGAATAATCTTTACCTTGCTTCGCTAATCTAGCGGCTAAACGTATTGCAATAGAACGATATGCTTGAGCAATACTACCATCTGGATCCGCCACCACAGTTGGATGGCCTTGATCGGCATCTTCACGGATCTGAATATCTAGCGGCAAATCGCCCAATAAATCGACATCGTATTGCTTAGCCATTTTATTACCACCGCCAGCACCAAAGATATGTTCTTCATGACCACATTCACTACAAATATGTGTACTCATATTTTCAATAATACCCATTACTGGCACATTGACTTTTTCAAACATTTTTAATGCTTTACGAGCATCTAATAATGAAATATCTTGTGGTGTTGTCACAATAAC
>DAOUSV010000191.1 GCA_030627065.1 Piscirickettsiaceae bacterium
CAACGGTACCAACGGCCACATCACTAAATGATTCAGGTAAAGTTGCAGCAAATACACCACGCTCTTCACCTTGCTCTATCAGTTGCAACGTTTCCTCTGTTATAACAACGACACCATCAGCATCATGAGCACTTATAGCAACATCCAAAAAGTCTATTTCTGCTGTATCATTTTCATCCGCATCCCCCACTCGAGCTGTTAGTAAACTTCCTACTACAAACGTATCTGCAGGCTCAAGTAATACTATTGCATCTGAACTTGTAAATTGTAAAGAAGGTTCTGGGTCTTCACCAACATACGCAGGCGCGGATATACCAGAGTCATCTTTTGTAGGCGTGATACGAATGGTAAATGTAGTTTCAGGAAATGTAGCTACATCGCCCACGGTTACCACATAGTTCAAGCCTACATTTACTAAATCATCGATCTCACCCATGGTATAGGAAAGATTCTCACCCATTGTTTGTATCTGTTCACCTGAAATAGCTTCGAATGCTTTTTCAGGACTCTCTCCATCAAAGCCTTGAGATCCACTCATCCATCCTAATTCACCTTCTTCACCTAATGTTGGATTCATACCATACCAAGCTAACAATTGTGCATCGGTTTCAGGGTTACCGTCATCATCAAAGAAAATACCCTGTGGCAACATACTGCTAGGTAACCAAGGACCAAATTGACTCGCAGGGCCATCTACAGGAGGAATTTTTGCATAGTCACTACCCAGTGTGCCTGCAGAATGAAGAGTATCTGTTGGTATTGATGTCTCATCATCACCATCGTTGGCTACATATTCTGCAATTAAAAATCCAGCCCGCTGCTCAGAATCGAAGAAACCTAAAGTCTGAGTGTGATCGTCAAGCGGCCCAAATAAGCCTTCTGAAAAGTTCGCTAGTTGCTCCGCCTTCCAGATTGCTGAAGGTACGGTCAAATATAAATTGGGGTTCTCAGATCCTGCTGCCTCAAAGTCGCTACCAATACCAAAACCCACTTGAATCGTAAACCCTTTTAAGCGGCTATCCGTCCAATTGTTGATTTTTTGAAAAACTTGATAGTCACGCGAGCCGACATCGGTTTCAATATTAAATACTAAATCTACGCCTTTTTCTAGTTCCGGATTCTCAACTGTTCCTGGAAGTGTTCCTGGCAACATCGCTAATTTATAACGTTTATGTGTTTGAAAGCCACTACTACAGGTCACTTGCTGCGGATCCAACGTGTCAAGAAAGTGATCAGCCAAGTAAGACGTGGCCATAATGCAGTTATGAGGCTTTGGATCTTTAACTGAATCATCGTCATTAATAACTTTAATGCCTGAGGGCTCACCTACTGGATAATCTTTAGCTAGCACATAGCCCATTAAACCATCTATGGGCAAGATGTCATCTACGCCAAAAACCTGATCATAAACTTCCGCCAAATAAGTGCCGTCAGAATCATCAGCAAAAAAATAATCCCCAGTTGCTTTATCATAGGAACTACCTTCTCCAGAGAGAACAACCTCGACATTATTTAGGTTCCAGCCACCAAAGCCATTAGTGCCTGATCCAGTTTCTACAGATGTGATTTTCCCAGCCTGTGCCGTAGTAACGATTAAACCCATAATTAATAACCCACCTAAAGAACGACCTAAACTTAGACGCTCCTTCCTTTGTAGGTTTAAAAAACTTTCTTTATCTTTCATATTATTGTTCATTTCCATTCCCCTTAAAAATCATTCCAAACCATTGGAAAGTGAGATTTCTTATTAACTTAATAGGCTTTAATGTTTTATCGTTTTAATTGACCACAAACCCTCATAAACAAGCTTAAATATTAGTTAATTCGCACATTCATTAACTCACATATGCAACATTAAAAATATACGTACAAATACCTATTGATATCAAATACTGTGTAAATTTTCTCGACACATACGGTGCACAAAATATCGTATTGCGGAGTTTAAAATTGTGAGCTTGGAGTATCCACTAAAAATCATGAATGATTTTTAGTCCGTGGTAAGCGAAGAGCTGTTACCAATCCGAAGTGAACTGTAAGTTCGCTCGGGAGACCAAATTTACCTCGAAGAGCCATTTGAGATAGGTCTAACGAAGCAGCTTTGTGTGTAGTTGAGCCGAACGCAGAGCGTGCTAGGGCACTATTGACGCCGTGTAGAAAATCGATTTTTACGACAGGAGCCTCAAAATCTTTAGTTGAGCATAACAATGCTACGCAACACTTTATGTCTAATTGAAATTGAAGCTACCAGCAATTCAATCGCTGATTCAGCAACTCCCACCATGTCTGATGGGGTTGCTCGCTCTATGCCAAC
>DAOUSV010000114.1 GCA_030627065.1 Piscirickettsiaceae bacterium
AACCGATACACTTTATTGGTTGGAATAAAAATACCACCATTCTTAAGAAAAGGCATGTAGGCGCGGTAAAGCATTGTTTCATCACCAATTTTTAGTGATAAAATACCTTTCCTTGGATTCATTGCCATAGTGTATATACCTTGCTTTTAGCGATTAAGTGCAGTGTTATGATTTGAATCTTGCTTCATCACTGAAACCATAAACTGCTCTATTAACAATATCTTGTTAATGTTATTTGATGAAGATATTAACTTTATTGTGGCAATGATGCAATCGTAAATAGCCCAATAACGCTTAGGTGATGCGTTTTCATTCAACATGATCTGCTTTTTAATCAATAATTGTAAATGATTAAACACCATGCTTAAATCATATTTTTGCCATTCTTTAGCTAAATATATAGGATTAGCACTGCCTTGTAATAAGGTTTTAAAGTCAGTATCAAGCTGCTGAATAATTGATAAAACTTCCGTTTCGAGTAGTTCCAATACTTTAAGTGGCGCTCCCTTAGCGATAGGTAATACCTGCTCAATCATTGTTCTATCAAAATCACCTTGCTGCAAACACCACTTCACAGTCACAGTACGTTCTGGTGCCGTTAATACTAGTTTCTGGCAGCGGCTTAATATGGTGATTGGAAAACGATACGGTCTTGAACTCACCAATATTAGTAATGTATTTTCCTGCGGCTCTTCTAGTAGTTTCAGTAAGCTATTATTGGCATTGATATTCATATTATCTGCCGGAGATATAATCACTGTTTTCCATTTTGAAACGGTAGAAGTTAGGGCCTGTTTATCTTTTAGGCTTCTAATTTGTGCAATTTTGATTTGCTTTCCTGCTTCTTCTGGCTCAATCAATATATGATCAGGGTGACTACCTGCGATGAATAGCTGACAACTATGGCATTGCCCACAGGCTTCTGTAGCATCCGCTTGTTCACAAAGTACCGATGCAACCATCTGGTTTGCTAGAGCACGTTTTCCTACCCCATCAACACCAGTGATTACAATCGCATGCGGTAATCGTTGCTGTGTCTTTTGCTGACAGAAATACTGCCATTGTGTTGTTTGCCACGGATAATTCATCACAAGGTTTGCAGGATCCGACTAAGTTGTACGCCAATATCATCGATTGATTGTGTTGCATCAATCACTTTGATCCGTTCAGGCTCATCTTCTGCACGTTGTAAATAACAGTCTCTAATCTTTTGAAAGAAATCGACTTTTTCCTGTTCAAAGCGATCAATATCTTCATTGCGACTAATAACGCGTTGCTGCCCAATTTCAACTGGCAAATCAAATAAAAAAGTAACATCAGGCTGTAAGCCACTTAATGTCCACTCTGCTATTTGTTCAATACGTTGTGAGTCAATACCGCGACCACCACCTTGATAAGCGAATGTAGCATCAGTAAACCTGTCTGAGATAACCCAGTCGCCACGTTCTAATGCTGGTGTAATAACTTGGGCTATATGTTCGGCCCGAGCGGAAAACATCAATAACAATTCAGTATTCACAGCCATTGGTGTTTCTGATGGTGAAAGCAATAATGTTCTGATTTGTTCGCCAAGTTCAGTTCCACCGGGCTCGCGCGTTACAACAACCGTTTTGCCTTGTTCACGCAGATAGTGTTGAATAAATGCTAATTGAGTGGATTTTCCCGCCCCTTCAATGCCTTCAATGCTGATAAATTTTCCGTTCATTTCTTCTTCAATTGATATTTGCGAACAGCTTTATTATGTGCCGTTAACGTATTTGAGAAAGCGTGCCGCCCTTCACTACCCGTAGCCACAAAGTATAAACTCGTACCATCGGCGGGATGCAGTGCAGCATCAATAGATTCTTTACTTGGCAATGCGATAGGCGTTGGCGGCAAACCATAGCGTGTATAGGTATTGTAAGGTGTATCTTTTCTTAAATCTTTACGACGTATATTGCCCTTGTAGAGTTCACCCATGCCATAAATAACGGTAGGATCGGTCTGTAAGCGCATGCCTATATTAAGACGACGTACAAAGACACCTGCAATTTGAGCTCGCTCTTCAGCGATTCCAGTCTCTTTTTCGATAATGGATGCCATGATTAACGCATCATATGATGTTTTATACGGTAAGTTTTTAGCCTTATTTTTCCATGCTTCATCTAAATAAAGTGTCATAGCTTTATGGGCGCGGCTTAATATCTCTTTATCGGTCATGCCTGCCGTAAAGTAATACGTTTCAGGTAAGAACTCCCCTTCCCCATGATTATCAGGCTTATTAAGATCAGACATAACTGCTGTGAGTTTTGTATTTTCTAAGATAGAAATTAAGCGTTTGTCATTACTGATAATGTCGATAAGTTGCTGTGCGCTCACCCCTTCAACAATCGTCAAAGGATATTGAATCACCTGACCATCAACCAACTGGTCAAGTAATTGAGGTAATGTCGTATTTGGCAGAATCAAATACTCACCTGCTTTTATCAAATGTGATTTTTCAATAACTCTGCCATAGAGGTACAAATAATATGGGTGGAATTCCGATAGACCTCTTTGTTCAAGCTTATTACTTACTTTTTGTAAGTTACTGCCTGATTTAACAGTAAAAATACTGCCTTGTTCCTCAATATTTAATGGCGTCGATATAAATCGATTATATTCATACGTTCCTGCCATCATAATAATGACAAGCAATAGAATTGAAGCTAGAAATAAACGCATTATTTATTTATCTCTTTTAATGTATTTTGTAACTGCTTAGTGATAGTACCAACAGCATAAGATTTATTCATATCTACAAGCTGTGAAACTGGCAAAATCCCCATGACACTATTACAGATAAAGATTTCATCAGCATTCAATAAGTCTTGCCGCGTCACCTTCGCATCATTGACTGTGATCCCTAGTATTTTACACAGCTTAAATACTTGAGCACGCATAATGCCGGTCACACCGGACCTGTCTAGCTTTGGCGTGGTTAACTGCCCAGTTTTTACGATAAAGATATTGCTCATTGTGCCCTCGATCAGAAGGCCGTCATTATTAAATAATAACCCTTCAACAATGTTTGTATCATGCCATTCATTACGTGCTAATACTTGATCTAGGCGATTGATGTGTTTTATGCCGGCTAATGCTCTATTTTCAGATATTGGGTGCTGACAAAGTCGAATAGAAACACCGTGTTGATAATAACTATCTGGATAATCTGGCAGCGTATGACTGGAAATAATCCGGCTTGGTTCTATATTCAATCCTGCTGAATAACCGCGCCCACCACTGCCGCGGGTAATGATGATTTTAATCACAGCATTAGCACGTAATGATTGGCAAACAGTCATTAACTCAGTACGAAGCAAGTCAGTATCTTTGAATGAGATTTTGAGCCGCTTACAGTCAGTAATAAGTCGTTCTAAATGTGCATTAAGGAATTCTAAAATACCGTTTCGATAAGCAATAGTTTCAAATAAACCATCACCATATTGTAAGCCACGATCTGAAACTTTGATTCTATCTTCGGTAACTCCGTTAACAAGAATCATAAGGATATTAGACTCTTAGTCTATATTCTTAAAGATAACCGTACCATTAGTACCACCGAAACCAAATGAGTTAGACATAGCAACTTTGATTGGCATTTGTCGTGCAGTATGTGGGACGAAGTCTAAATCACATTCAGGATCAGGATTATCTAAATTGATTGTCGGTGGAGCAACTTGATCTTGAATAGCCAATATACTAAAGATAGCTTCAACACCACCTGCTGCACCTAATAAATGACCAATCATTGATTTAGTTGAACTCACGGCAAGATCACTAGCCGCAGAACCAAAGGCAGCTTTAATTGCTTGGGTTTCACCTGCATCACCTGCTGGTGTGGATGTACCATGCGCATTAACATAGTCAACTTGATCTGGATTTAAACCTGCATCAGCCATAGCATTTTTCATACATCTGGCTGCACCTTCGCCACCAATTGATGGCGATGTCATGTGGTAAGCATCAGAACTCATACCTGAACCTACAAGTTCAGCATAAATTTTAGCGCCACGCTTAACAGCATGTTCATATTCTTCTAAAACGATAACGCCAGCACCATCACCAAGTACAAAACCATCACGATCTCTATCCCAAGGACGACTAGCGGCTTCAGGATCATCATTACGTGTAGATAGAGCACGAGCAGCAGCAAAACCACCTAAACCTGTTTTAGATGTCGACATTTCAGCGCCACCGGCAACCATCACATCAGCATCACCGTATTCGATCATTCGTGCTGCTGATGAAATATTATGAGTACCGCTAGAACAAGCCGTTGCAATTGCATAGTTAGGCCCTTTTAAGCCAAACATAATTGATAGATTACCAGCCACCATATTAATGATATTACTCGGTACAAAGAATGGTGATATTTTACGAGGACCACCTTTTAAGTAAGAATTATGTCCAGCTTCAATACCGGGTAAACCGCCGATTCCAGCACCGATAGCAACACCAATACGCTCGGCATTTTCATCAGTAATTTCAATGCCTGAATCTTCTATCGCTTCTTTACCAGCCGCTATACCATAATGGATAAAGGTATCCATTTTTTTAGCATCTTTCTTTGGAATAATGGATGTAATATCAAAGTTTTTGATACTCGCACCAAATCTAGTAGAAAAATCAGCAATATCTTCAAAGGTGGTTAATGGTGCAACACCACTTTTACCCGCTAAAATATTTGCCCATGTTTCCTTAACATTTAAACCAACAGGTGTTATTGCGCCAAGGCCAGTTACAACTACACGTCGTTTAGACATCAGGTATCCCCTATTCCAAAAAAATCTATTTCATAAACAACATAGCCGCCTAGCATGTCGAGCACACTAGGCGGCTATAATTAACTTTCTGTAAGATTAAGACTGAACAGAATTAATGTAATTTACAGCTTCTTTAACTGTTGTGATTTTCTCAGCATTTTCATCTGGGATTTCACATTCAAACTCTTCTTCAAGTGCCATAACTAATTCAACTGTATCTAAAGAATCAGCACCTAGATCGTCGATAAATGAAGCATCAGTTGTCACTTCATCAGGGTTAACACCTAATTGTTCAACAACGATGTCTTTTACGCGGGCTTCGATATCACTCATGATCTTACTTTTCCTATATGGATTAAATCTCAAAACGTGCAAGCATTTTATAGTGCATGCATATTATAAACAAGCCGAATCACATTGAAATGGCTTTTAAAACGTCTAATTGCTTAATTACTATAAAATTAAGCAATTAATTCATATACATACCACCGTTCACATTCAATGTTTCACCGGTAACATATCCTGCATCTTCACTTGCCAAAAAGGCAACTGCCGCAGCAATTTCTTCCGGTTCCCCTAAACGTTTAACAGGTACATTTGTTAGTAGCGCTGTTTTGTGGTCATCTGATAATGAACTTGTCATATCTGTATCAATAAAACC
>DAOUSV010000174.1 GCA_030627065.1 Piscirickettsiaceae bacterium
ATGTTGGTTCAACTATTACTTCTCTTATTTACGCCTCATTCTGCTTTATCTTTTTTGCCCTAGAGGCAGCCATCATGGCGCAGGCGCTCCTGCTCTATTTTGAGCTACCTTTATTTCTGGGTTATATTCTGTGTTCATTGATTATCATCCCCGTCGTGTTTTACGGTATTACAGCGATCAATCGTCTACATCGTTGGACACAACCATTTTGGTTGGTTTTGATGCTAGTACCCTTTTACTTTGTACTGACTCGTGAGCCACGAACCCTTGAGTTTTTAACGGATTACACCGGTAGCATTTCTGGCAGTAATGCTTTTGATCCCTATTATTTTGGTATTGCCACGGGTATTTCATTTGCTCTTATCGCTCAAATTGGCGAGCAAGTGGATTACTTGCGCTTTATGCCCGATAAGAATAAGGACAATCGGCTTAGCTGGTGGTTTTCCATGCTCGCCGCTGGGCCAGGGTGGGTTGTGCTAGGCTTTCTTAAGCAAATGGGCGGAGTATTGCTGGCATCGGTTGTGATATTAAGTGGCTTAGCCATTGCTCAAGCAAAAGAACCGGTACAAATGTATTACATTGCCTACACCTATGTTTTTGAAAATCCTGGATTAGCACTCACTGTCAGTACGTTTTTTGTCATCATTTCGCAAATCAAAATCAATGTAACCAATGCTTATGCGGGCTCATTGGCATGGTCTAATTTCTTTTCTCGCGTGACGCACGCACATCCTGGACGCGTCGTTTGGCTGGTATTCAACATCGCCATTGCCTTGCTTATCATGGAAATGGGGGTATTTGATGCCTTACAAAAAGTACTTGGCCTGTATTCCAATATCGCTATTGCATGGATCGCAGCGGTTGTCGCCGATCTCGTCATTAATAAACCTTTAAAATTGAGTCCGTCTATTGTTGAATTCAAGCGTGCTCACCTCTATGACTATAATCCGGTTGGCTTTGTCAGCATGATGGTAGGCTCGGTGGTTTCTGTTATTGCTTTCACGGGGGTATTTGGGTTGTATGCACAAGCCTACTCATGGTTGATCGCACTCGTAATCAGCTTTGTACTTTCTCCTGTTATTGCCAAGATAACTAAAGGGAAATACTACATTGCCCGCGAGAATGTGCATTTCATAAATTCGGAGCAATTATGTACCTGTGGTGTCTGCGAACAGCAGTATGCACAAACAGATTTTGCTCATTGCCCTTATCATGATGCTCCCATTTGTTCCTTATGTTGCACCTTAGATTCAAGTTGCAAAGATCAGTGCAAACCACGTCAACCCTCATTTTTTCGTGACGCTATTTCAAATATACTGGCCTTAATTTTAAGCAACACTGTTTCGAATCAAGCGCGTGCAAGAATTGCCCAATTCATACTGGTTTCAGGTGGAATGCTCGGCATTGTCGCCACCACTTTTTGGTTAACGACCTCAATAAGCAAGGGAGTGATAGATACACCGGCGCACACTGCCATCTTTTATAATCTATTTTACATGTTGGCTGCGTTAATTAGCATTGCTGCTTGGTGGGTTGTGTTAGGCCAAGAGAGTCAGGCCTTGGCTGAAGTGGAACTCAATGAACAGAATGAAGAGCTTGAAAAAGAAATTCGTGATCGTAAGCAAGTTGAAGCAGTATTAAAAGAAAAAGAAGAGCGCTTGGCTTTAGCGACTATCCATAATGGTGTTGGCGTATGGGATTGGAACCTACAGACTTCAGAGTTGGTGTGGGACGAATCGATGTTTGCGCTCTACAATATTAAGCGTGAAGATTTCAGTGGTGCCTATGATGCTTGGGAGAGATCTTTACACCCTGATGACCGTGTACGTGTTGACCAAGAGATTCAGGATGCTATTTCTGGCAAAAGTCCTTTTGATACTGAATTCCGTGTCATTTGGCCGAATGGTGATATTCGCCATATCAAAGCCGTAGCTAACGTGATCCGTGACAATGATGGTGTAGCATTGCGTATGCTTGGCATCAATTTTGACATTACTGAAGCGAAACAAATCGAGCAAGCACTGAGAGAAAGTCAAACTCAAATTAGTACATTTTATGAACTAGGTTTAGTAGGATTAACTATCACCTCCCCAGGAAAAGGCTGGATTCGCATTAATGACTACTTATGTAGAATGCTGGAATATTCAGAGCAAGAATTACGCAATATGACGTGGGTTCAACTCACTCATCCAGACGACTTGAATGCTGATGTTGAACAATTCAATCGGCTATTAGCGAATGAAATTGAAGGTTATAGCTTAGAAAAACGTTTTATCACTAAAACAGGAAAAGTGATTCCGACTCAGTTAGTCGTGCGTTGTGTGCGTAAGGCTGATGGGGATATTGATTATGTCATTGCGATGATTGAGGACATTAGCGAGCGTAAAGCAGCAGAATCCAAATTACTTTTATATAAAGAACATCTAGAAGAAGAAGTTAATACCCGTACCGCCGACTTAATTTTAGCGCGTGATTCAGCCGAGGCAGCAAACAAGGCCAAATCAGAGTTTTTATCCAGTATGAGTCATGAGTTACGCACACCTCTCAATGCTATTTTAGGTTTCTCTGAGCTACTAAAAAGTGATGATGATCAACTCACAGATGATCATCTAGAGAGTATCGAATACATTTACCAAGGAGGCGTACATCTCCTAGATTTGGTTAATCAAGTGCTAGATTTAGCTAAAATAGAAACAGGTAACATAGTTGTATCATTTGAGGATATTTCTCTTCCAGAGATAATGACTAAGAGTTTGGTTTTGCTTCAAACGCAAGCAGATAAGATGGATGTTCAGCTTAAACGAGTAGCCTGCCCTGATGTTGCTGTGAAAGCTGATAAGCTGTTACTGAAACAAATTATTATTAATCTGGTAAGTAATGCAATTAAATATAATAAACGAGGGGGCAGTGTCACTATCGACTGGCATAAAACAGACCATAACACTGTAAAACTTAACATCACTGATACTGGTATGGGTATTCCAGAAGCGATGAAAAATAATGTTTTTGTTGCATTCGATAGATTAGGAAACGGATCATCATCAATTGAAGGTACGGGGGTGGGTCTCACCGTCACCAAAGAATTGGTGGAAAAAATGGGCGGCGCAATTGGCTTTGAGAGTATTGAAGGTGAGGGGGCAACTTTCTGGATTGAACTTACTGAGGCTGTCTAATATTCAGGTATTAGCTCATGCTTAACTGAAAGTTTATATTTAGCCTATTGCAACTGGCCCGCTAGGGGTCGATAGCTGTCCTTCGGTATATGACTCTTGATAGAATCTAAACAGCTTACCTTCTACACTGCCCACTCGTAAATTTCATTCCTGTAAGTAACACAATTGTATTGTGTTACTTAAGTTTCCCTTATTTATCAGCACCACTCCCCTGCCTGTGTTATCCTAAGTAACAGTATTATTGTAAATAACCACACTGTTACTTAAAAACTCCCGCCTATGAACGTTGTTTCCGCCGCCAACAAAAATGAAATCGCTGTCATTCACTCTAACTTGTCAAAGAAGTTTCCCCCGTTGTATGCCGACATCTGGA
>DAOUSV010000007.1 GCA_030627065.1 Piscirickettsiaceae bacterium
AGAATTGGCTACGAATAATACAGCCACCACGCCACATAAGCGCGATACCGCCATAATTAAGCTCCCAACCATAGGTATTAGCCGCTTCACGCATTAACATATAACCTTGTGCATAAGAGATGATTTTTGAGGCATATAAAGCATCACGAATGGCATCCACCATTTCTGCTTTATCACCATCAAACTCTGCTGCTAGTTTTGGTAACACTTTTGATGCTGCAACACGTTCATCTTTGCGTGCTGATAAGCAACGAGCAAATACGGCTTCACCAATCAATGTGAGTGGAATACCTAAATCTAAGGCATTCATTCCTGTCCATTTACCCGTACCTTTTTGGCCGGCAGTATCAAGAATATGGTCAATTAATAAACTGCCGTCACCTTCTTTAACAGATAAAATATCACGGGTAATTTCGATAAGGTATGAATCTAAAACGCCTTCATTCCAAGTACCAAACACTTGCTGAATCTCATCCCCTGACATGCCCAAACCTTCACGCATCAGTTGATAAGCTTCACAAATTAATTGCATATCACCATATTCGATACCGTTATGTACCATTTTTACATAGTGACCAGCACCATCATTACCAACCCAATCACAACAAGGTTCACCATCAACTTGTGCCGCGATAGCTTGGAAAATAGGTTTTACCGACTCCCATGCACCTTTATGTCCACCTGGCATAATTGAAGGCCCAAAACGTGCGCCCTCTTCACCACCTGACACACCTGAACCAACAAACAAAATGCCTTTTTCTTTTAAGCTTTGAGTGCGACGGTTACTGTCGGTATATAGTGAGTTACCACCATCAATGATGATGTCACCTTTTTCTAAGTAAGGTAGGATCTGCTCAATAAAAGCATCAACAACAGCCCCGGCTTTCACCATCAACATCACTCGACGTGGTGCTTTTAAGCTTTCTACAAAACCTTTTACATCATGACAGCCAATGACTTTAGTGCCTTTAGCCGGCCCTTTCAGGAACTCATCTACTTTACTCGTTGTACGGTTATAAACGGCCACGGTATAACCATGATCATCCATATTCAATACAAGATTCTGCCCCATAACGGCTAAACCAACTAACCCAATATCTGCTTTTTCTGCTGTTTCCACTGCACTCATTTATCTACACACCTTAATATATTCACTTTTAGCTTCGCGGGTTGAGCCCACGATCAGCCGACACCTTCCCGTAACAACATCACATTCTACGGTCCCTGATACTTCAATTTCTTCGCCTACTTTTGCTTGTCCGACATAGGTATGTGTGAATGACACTACTTGTGGTGTCAATGCATTATCAACCTCGTATATAGCCGGATAATCAAAAGCATAATTATCATCGATCACCTTTGTTCTAATGGTGAGTAAGCCCTTTTTCTGATACTGCTTATCATCTAGCTCTAGCTCATCCACCAAAGACACCATACCAATATCAAACTTACATCCATCGATCACTGCTTTATTGAATTTGCGATTTTCATGCCATGAAAACTCATCAAAACTTAATTCACCTGCACGTCGCTGAAAATTATCTTCCATCGACGATGTGTTTAACTTATCAATTGTACGCTCGATCAAGGCCTGTTGCACTGCTTGCCTTGTTTTCCGAAATGCGGCGCGCCCATAAACTGCTAAATCAATATCTGATTTTTCTTGTTGCTGATTGATTAACATCGAGCCTGTTAGCCCCAAAAGGTTACAATCCACACCTAATCGCACCAATATAGGGATTAAATTATGTAGTTTCTGCTCAATTTCATCTTGAGGTTCAAGCTGTAAAATATCTTGCAAGCGCTGTTCTGGTCGATGATGCTGCGTAATTTCATTGACTGCAACGGCGTGAAATACCGTATCAAACTGTATTGAATGATAATAATACTGGGGATGGGATTGCTGTAAAAGTTGATTTGCCTGATCAGTATCGACTTTCTTCCAGCCATTTCCACTGGGGATATATCGTAAAAAACAACCCACCTTTCCTTCTTGAGGTTGATAACTCACTACCGCAAAAATCAAACCTTCTTTGGTCTGAATAAAGTCTTTGGGTAGATAGGGGAAATCCGGATTTCTCATGCCTAGAATTTTACGCTCTATTGAGCTTAATCACCATGATTATCAGCGGCGTAACCATATCCAAATTCCGGTCAATGATAATACGATAAGTAATCCAGCCAAAATATCCAATAGCCAAATTCCATACTTCTCAAGAAGCCTGCCATTATGAAGATCTAAAACAAAACGTTCGACGGATATACCTTTGCCATGGAAATACATTGCCAACTCTTTTTCGACAGATTCAGGCATCCGCTGAGGTACACTCCAACCCACACCTTGTAAGGAAACTTTTTCCCATTTATCAAGCATAAAGTCACTGCGCCAAATCCCCTGCCGTGTTTGTATAACAGGTTCACCATGGAACCAGCCAATATTTTGAATATCCTGTGGCACGCCTGCTGAAGCGCCCATCTTTTCAATAAATTCACCTTCAGGAGTCAGCAATATCAAGGCATCTTTGGTTGCTAAAACAAGCAAATCTTCTAATGATACGCCACCCAAAATAGTCTGTTGAATTTCAGCAACCGGAGTGGCATCAACAAATACCTGCTGCTCAAATTGAGAGATCACATGAGTATCTAATAAATAAACAGCATCTGGGCTTACATTATTAATACCATAATGAGTCAACAACCACTCCCATGTTAACGACTGCTCATCCAATTCAAAATCAGAGCTATGATTGAGCATCACACCGGTTATTGCCAGCATCAATACAAATAAAGCAACGGCAACGCCCATTCCTCGATGTAGGCTTCTCATTCGACGATTCATGTCTAAAATTTTACTCCGTAAACTGCTCTAAATATAACGCTAACCGCACAACAACGGTCATAGCCCTAACAGACAAGGTTGCTCCTGAAATACCATCAATATGGCGGTCAAGTTTATTATCTTCTAGTTTAACTTGTTTAAACTGCCTAGTAAAAGCAGGATAACGTATTTCATCGCCACGACTCTCTCTAAACGCTAAAACAACGACTTTTTCAACTTTAGCCTTGGCAATCACAATACCAAAGGTAATAGGCTTGTCTTTACCTATCTCTTCTAATATCCAAGCACTTCGTTGTTCTTGTTGCCAATAACGAATCCTAAGGCCATGATATTTATGCCCTAGAATATCAGAAATAGTTTGTCGCACATCACCTTTCACCCAAATCACTTTGCTTTTAGGAATTTCGTTATCAAATGTCTCAGCCAGAAAGCCTTCTTCTGACTGATAAACACCGCGTGAAAATACTGACAAACTAACAAGCAACAGTAGTAATGCTATACCTGATTTCATTAAAACTGATAACCCAAACCAATATTAAAGCCATCTAACTCTGCATCATTCGCAGGTACAGACTGGTCTTGATAATCAAATTTAACCACAACATCTTGATGAGGCCACCAATTAACGCCCAAATCAATCTGTTGATATTCAGTGTCGATAGCACTACCTGCTCGATTATCCCACTCGTTATATCTCGCAAAAATTCCAAAGTTATTATTAATTTGGAATGAAGGCTCAACATACCAACCTGTTTGCTCATCATAACCTGAGCTCTTTGGACCATCACCCTCCAAATCCCATGCTGCATAGAGTGCTCGTAAGCCGAAAGCACCTCGTTTGATCACGGCATGTGTTTCAAATAAGGTAGCACTACCAGCGGTTGAATCTTGACTCTGAGTCACATCTGCTTGATATTGAACTGTTGCTGCTAATTCAACGCCTGGAATAGCCGTCCATTTAATTCGGCCTGTGTAAGCAAAATCATCTGCTAAGGCTTTCGATACTTTTTGACGACCATCTCTTATTTTATAACTTGTTTTGCTACCTTTTTTACTGACATCTAAGCCCGATGTAACCGCCACATCATAGCTAAAGCCTGCCGCTATTTCACCACTGAACATCGCACCCGCCGCCCACCATGTAGCAGGAACAATATTCTTTTCAACCGGATTACGCTCTGTGCCATAAAATGTATTTGGCTCATGCGTTTCATTTAGAATTCCAACAGGTGTTAAAAATAAACCACCTTTAACTCGGTGCAGCTGATTAATATCATATTCAATATAGGCTTGTTCTAGCTCTATTTCACCGGATTTATCCTCACCAGCAATGCCATGCTCAAGTTCAAGTTCTGAGAAGAATCGTAGATTGTCATTAAACTCATGACCGAAGAATAGAACAAAACGATGAAAGTCGATCTCGCTTTTATCTGCTGAGCTATTTTGGTCTTTTAGATTATTGTAATGAAGCTCGCCATAACCGCCGATACTGGTTTCACTGGCAGACACACTAATAGACTTAACCGCTTCTTCCGTTGCAACAGCCACCGCTTCAGCCATTTCATTGGCATCACGTGCTGATTGCTCATTAGCTACAACCTTGCTTTTTAAACTCTTGTTTTCAATGTTTAACTGCTCATTTTGCAACGTTATTTCAGCCATTTGTTGCTGCATGGCCTGCATCAACTGCCAAATTTCTTCATTAGTCGGTGCAGCGGCGTGCGATACCGAAACTGCGGCCATCAAGCTCAATGCTAATACTGTTTTGTTAAATATCATTTTGAATTCCACCTATCTAAATTATCAAAGATGGGGAAATTATAGACACTTACACATCTAAATGCAAATCGTTCTCATTTAGATTAAAGATCACCTTAGTTAAAATTGAGTCTTCGTCTGAAAGAACACGTTACATTAGTCACGAGAGCCATGTCGCTTCTTTTTTCTCGCTGCCTGCTTCGCTTCCTTCACAGCTCTGGCTTTAACCATTGCAATCAACTCAACCTCCATCATTTCAGGAGTTTCAAGCGTAATGCGTCCAATGGTAATATCTCTGAATTCGGTTAAAACAATTTTAGCAGCACGATCTAAATCGACTCGTCCACCGGCACGTAAACATCCTCGTTTCGCACCAATAGCTTCCAATAAGATAATGTCATCTTCAGGCAATGATTCTAATTGATAACGATCCATTAATAGCTGTGGATAAACGTCTCTAAAATAACCCACCGCATACATCGCAATATCATCATTACTAACGGCAGTTTCCTTAATCGCGCCAGTAATAGCCAAGCGATAGCCGCCATGTGGATTTTCTAGCTTTGGCCATAATACCCCAGGGGTATCCAGCAATACTACGCCTTGATCAAGCTTAATTCTTTGCTGATTTTTAGTCACTGCCGGTTCATTGCCCGTCTTAGCGATCATTTTGCCGGCAAGATTATTAATTAAAGTCGATTTCCCCACATTAGGGATGCCCATAATCATCGCTTCAATACGATTATCACCACTAGCCTTAACGGGTACCATTTTGTGGCACAAATCCAATAGACCCTTCATTTTTTCAGGCTCTTCGGTAGTCAAAGCAATCGTTTTAACCCCTTTTTCCTGCTCTAAATAATCCTGCCATTGTTTGGTGACAATAGGATCGGCAAGATCACTTTTACTCAACACTTTAATACACGGTTTATCACCTCGAATATCAGCCAGCATTGGGTTTTCACTACTAAAGGGAATACGGGCATCAAGGATTTCAATAATCAAATCCACTTGAGGAACGATCTTACGCATCTCCTTGCTGGCCTTGTGCATATGACCTGGATACCAGTTAATATTAGCCATTCTTATTCGCCTGTCACTAAGCTGATCTGTGTTTTTTCAATCAAAATCATACGTTTTTTATACAACTTACCTAATGCCTTTTTATAGCTTGATTTACTCACACCAAATTGCTTGGCAATCACATCTGCAGGGCTTTTTTCAGTCATTGATGTTTGACCGCCTTCCGCTTTAATAAAGGCCATTATTTTCTTCGACAAGTCATCTAAGGCTTCACGCGTGACTAATTGCAAACAAATATCGAGCTTATTATCTTCTCGAATATGTTTAATATAGCCTTTCATATTATCGCCAATACTTATTGGCTTAAACACATCACTTTGGAATAACAAACCAATTGTGCCGCCATCAACTACAGCACGATACCCCAGATCAGTACGACCACAAATCAGTAAATCAACCTCTTGCTTCGCCTTATAATAAGGTGACGTATCACCTAAAAACTTATCTAATTTGCTAGTTGCAGTAATTCGTTCAGATGCCTGGTCAATAAACAGATAAACCACATAATATTGCCCAACTTGCATCGGCTTCTGCTGCTCACCAAAAGGTACTAATAAGTCCTTCGGCAAGCCCCAGTCTAAGAAAGCACCAATGCGGTTGACTTCAATCACTTTAAGAAATGCACACTCTCCAACCTCGGCATTAGGTGTTTCAGTAGTCGCTATTAACATATCTTCAGAATCTAAATAAAGAAACACCTCAAGCTCATCACCTACTGAGCATCCTTCAGGTACATAGCGCCGAGGCAGCAGAATTTCACCATCATCGCCACCATCAAGATAAATCCCAAAATCCAATCTTTTTAGTACTGTTAATTTATTAAATTTGCCTAATATAGCCATGATATACTCGATTTTTTTTAGATATAATTTCAATATGGATTTTACGCTAATATTACGTCCAAGATGTAACATTAGCGTCATGCTATATCGTTTTTATTCTAATTCAAGGATTAACTTAAGGGATTATTTGTGTTTTATATGAATCTTTTGAAGTTTATTGCACTATGTTTCTAAAAAAAACAAATGCGATTTACTTAGCTTCAACCCTTTGTATTATCTGGGTTATGAGCTACAGTACCTTAAATTATTACTCATCCTACAGTACATATTATGCATCCATAAATGCGCAGCTTAAAGCCGCCGCACATGCTATTCCATATATCCTTCCTGATAACTTCCACCATAAAGGAATGTCTAAGAATGATATTAGCGAAACTCAAGATCTTGAATTAGTCAAAAAACTTAATGATTACATCGCCTCGACAAATCTAACGTATCTTTATTCTCTAATACTTCACGATAATAAGATCTTATTCACCTCCTCAAGTGCGCCAGAGGAAGACATCATATTAAATGGCGGTCATGGTTATTATTTTCAAGAATACGATGATGCTGATCCACGTTTTTATGATTTATTTGTGCAATCAGAACCTCTATTTTTAGACATAAAGGATCAATGGGGAAGTTTTCATAGTATTGTCATTCCAATTAAAACAGAAGATGGCCTTATCTACCTCCTTGGTGCTGACTTTAATACAGATGTTATTGATTCACAATTAATCACTGAGTTTTATCAAACACTCGGCTTCTCAGCTATATTCTGTATCTGCGGATTTTTTCTATACTTATCCATAAGCTCGCGATCACGTCGGTGGGCTAAGGATTTAGAAAAAACCATAAAATCACGTACGAATGATTTAGCTAATAATGAAAAACGATTACGTCTTGCCTTTCAAATATCTAAACAAAGTTGGTTTGATCTTAATCTCAAAACAGGTGAAATTACAGCGAGTGATGAATATCTGAAAATGATCGGTTATCCCTCCACAGCTTCTAATTTAAGTTTAAACCTACAATTATGGAAAGATAATCTGCATCCTGATGATAAAAATGATGTACTGCAAGCATTTCAAGAATGCATTATCTCTGGCGAAGTTAAAACAATGGAATATCGCCGACTTGTTAAAGATAATAATGTATTGTGGCTGCGCTCAATTGGTGAAGTGGTTGAGAGAGATGAGGATGGAACCCCGCTACGGATGGTTGGTATCCATACAGACATAACTGAAAGCAAACAACTTGAATTACGTAACAATTCTCATCGTAATGTATTAGAGCTCTTAATTAAAGGTACACCATTAAACATTATCTTAGAATCTATTGTGAAAATAGTAGAACAGCAAGATGAATCTAGCTTATGTAGTATCTCATTATTAGATAATGATAAAAAACACCTATTAAGCGGGGCAGCTCCTAGTCTTCCAGAATTTTATAACCAGGCTATTGATGGTGTTAAAATTGGCCCAGGTGTTGGTAGCTGTGGTACTGCAGCCTTTACAAGGAAGAACGTATATGTTGATGATATACAGACGCATCCTTATTGGGCCGCTTATAAAGAGCTTGCTGCTAAAGCGGACTTAGCATCATGCTGGTCAATGCCTATTATCGGTTCGGATAGTTCTGTCTTAGGCACCTTTGCAATTTATCATAAGCAAGCCCACTCATCTAATGACAACGTTAACCTTCTCGATTTTGTAATACAGCTGGCGACCATCGCTATTGAACGCTATAAAACAGATAAGAAACTCCAATTATTTTCTCAAGTATTTAGCAATGCTCACGATGGAATTATGATCACCGACCCCCATGGTGCTATTTCTGACGTGAATCCTGCTTTTTGTAACATTACAGGATACAGTCAAGATGAAATAATTGGCAAAAACCCTCGTATACTTAATGCTCAAAAACAGCCTTCTGAATTTTATTCGAAAATGTGGCAGTCAATTGCTAATGAAGGTTATTGGACCGGCGAGGTTTGGAATAAGAAAAAGAATGGTGATATTTATATTGAACAACTCACTATCTCAGCAATAAAAGATAATCTCGGTCAAACTAACCAATATGTAGGCATATTCTCTGATATCACTAAAAGTAAGAAAGAAATGCTCAGAACAGATCTCTTAGAAAAAGTTTTATCTGCATCATTAGGAGATATTACAGCTGATGCTCTATTAAACAAAACATTAGATTTATTAATCTCAAATAGCTTACTTGAAATTAATAATAAAGGCGCCATTCTAAAAATAGATGAATCAAAAACCAAACTCAACTTACTGTATCACATAAATTTAGATGACCAATTACAAATTAAATGTGCCTCTGTTGCTCTGGGACATTGTCACTGTGGCCGCGCAGCTCAATCAAGTGAAATACAAATCACGACATGTATTGATGGCAATTTAAACACGCTTCCCGATACGGACACGCCTCATGGTCATTATAATATCCCGATCAAAAAGGGTGATAATATCATCTATGTCATCATGTTAGAACTACATGATAATATCGATCACGATCCAGAAACCGTAAAATTTCTGCATGCTCTTGCAGAAATTTTAGGACAAACCTTAGTCCGTATTGATGCAGAACACAAACTGCAACAATCTCATGAACATTTAGAAGAACGGATAACACAAAGAACCGCTGAACTTGCCTCCGCGGTTGAACAAGCCAATCAAGCAGCTCAAGTTAAATCAAATTTTTTAGCCCAAATATCCCATGAATTACGAACCCCCATGCATGGCATCCTAAGTTTTGCTTCCTTTGGAACTAAAAAAACAGGCTCCGTTAGTAATGAAAAAATTCAGTACTATTTTGAAAATATTAAAACAAGTGGTGATAGGCTTTTAACTCTGATTAACAACTTACTCGATCTTTCTAAACTTGAAGCAGGGAAAATGGCCTTAAACTTACAAGAGACTAGCCTTGTTAGCTTATTTGAAGGATGCGCCCTTGAACAAAAACAATATCTAATCGATCATAAGCTCCATTTAGAAATTGTTAAGCCTGCCAATCCACTTATTGGTACCTTTGACGCCAACCTCATTGGACAAGTAATGACTAACCTCTTATCTAATGCCATTAAGTTTAGTCCTGAGAATAGCGTTATTACCGCAAGTTTAAACATCGCTGATAGTGGTGAGTTACTCTTTTCTTTACAAGATCAAGGGCTCGGAATTCCTAAAGGCGAAACAAAGAGTGTCTTTAATAGCTTCACTCAAAGTAGCCATACAAAACAGTCATCTGGCGGAACCGGTTTAGGCTTGAGTATCAGTAAAGAGATTATCGATGCTCATAATGGAAAAATATGGGCTGAAGATTCACCTAATGATGGTGCTATATTCCATTTCACACTTCCTCATGCTAACAAAGATGATCCTCGAATTAGTCAGGTATAATGCTGCAATATTAATTTATAAATATCGAGTAAATAATGCCTAAAGCCAGTGATTTAAAACGTGGAATGGTTGTTGAAGTTAATGACGCTCCCTATGTAGTAAAAGAAATTGAAGTTCGCAACCCTTCTTCACGAGGTGCATCGACCTTATATAAAATCCGTTTTAATCATCTTAAAACGAAACAAAAACGTGATGAAACATTGAAAGGTGATGACTTTTTAAAAGATGTTGATTGCGAACGTCGTGTACTGCAATTTTCTTATAAAGATGATGATAGCTACACCTTTATGAGTTTAGATGATTATGAGCAATACACTATTAATGCTGACGACATTGAGGATGAAAGCCTTTACTTAACCGAAGGGCTTGAAGGTGTTGTATCAATCTTGCTGGATGGTGTTTTAGTGGCAATTGAATTACCTGCTGCGGTCGCAATGGAAATTATTGAAACAGCGCCAGGTCTTAAAGGTGCTTCAGCGACAGCACGTACAAAACCCGCTCGTCTCGCAACAGGACTAGAAGTTCAGGTACCTGAATATATTGAACCCAATGAGATCATTAAGATTAATACTGTAACAGCTAAGTTTATGTCTCGTGCATAGACAAATTAATGAAGACTAAGATTAAAACTTATAGCCTTATCGGCTTGGGCTGGTTTTTCGTTATATTAGGCGCTATTGGTGCGGTATTACCCTTATTACCAACAACACCGTTTCTGATTATTGCGCTTGCCTGTTTTTCTAAGAGCTCACCACGATTCCATCGTATGTTGTTAGATAATAAGTGGTTCGGCCCGCCACTGGCACAATGGGAAAGTAGCCATACCATACGCAGAAAAGTGAAGCATAAAGTGATGATCTTGATTATTGCCACCTTTAGCATCTCAATTTTCATCTTATCTGGCAGAATTGAATTACAGCTTATGTTAGTCAGCTTCTGTCTTATTTTATTACGTTTTATCTGGCGATTAAAAGAAGCTGAATAACACCTTACTTACGCAGGAACTCTCATGACCATTTCTGACTTATTATCTCAATTGATACAACAGCCAAATACAGTTGAATTTACAGATACAATGGCGGTTATCGATGAAAACTATAACTTCAGCCCTACTGCATTCACCAATGGTGAAACAATAAATTCTGCTGACCAAAATAATGGTTCATGCAAGATATTTTCATTCGGCTTATTAAATAATTTATCAGAACAACAAACCTTGGCGTGTTTTGGTACTTATTACCGAGATGATGTGCTTGGCAATCCTGATGGTGATGACCATCAGAATATTCGCCAATTTATGCTTTCGGGCTGGACTAAGGTTCAATTTGATGGTGAGGCTTTAGCAAAAAAATAAATCCTTTTACGCCATCGTAGGTTGGAATTAATTCCAACAAGGGCATTTGAGTAAGAGGCCCTTGTTGGGTTAAAACCCAACCTACAATAATACCCTTTCAATACCGCCTTCTTTCACCGCATCAATGAACTTAGGCTGCCAGTTCTCACCTAATATATTGTTAGCTACTTCGACAACAATATAATCTGTTTCAATACCGGTATCTTCACTGTAGCGTTCTAAACCTTGCTGACATGCTGGACATGAAGTCAGCATTTTAACATTGCCTTTAACTGCTTTTTCTTCGCCTGTGAGCTCCATAATACCTTTAGTTATTTCTTCTTCTTTACGGAAGCGTACTTGAGTTGCAATATCGGGTCTCGCCACAGCAAATGAGCCGGCCTCACCACAGCATCGATCACTTAATGTCACTTCTGTTCCCAGCAAACTTGCAGCAACCTCGGTTGACTGATATGTTTTCATCGGTGTGTGACAAGGCTCATGATAGAGATACTGTTGCCCCTCTATCCCCTGCATTTTCACGCCTTTTTCCATTAGATATTCATGAATATCCAATAATCGACAACCTGGGAATATTGATTCAAACTGATATTTAAGCAGCTGATCCATACAGGTACCACAGGACACGATAACGGTCTTGATATCCATATAATTCAATGTATTTGCTAGGCGATGGAATAAGACTTGATTGGCGGTTGAAATAGCCTGACCTTTTTCGGTATCACCACTAGAATGCTGAGGATAACCACAACATAGATAACCTGGTGGTAATACTGTTTCAGCACCAACTTCATACAGCATGGCTAATGTCGCTAAACCAACCTGACTAAATAAGCGCTCCGAACCACAACCTGGGAAATAAAACACAGCATCAGACTCTTCATTCACTTTGCTTACATCACGCAAGATAGGAATCATTTTGTCATCTTCAACACCCAACATGGCGCGAGTTGTTTGTGATGGCAAGCCCGCTGGCATTGGCTTTTTCATAAAGTGAATAATTTGTTCACGGATCGGTGCTTTACCTGTTGTCGGCAATGGCCGCTTTTTTTGCTACCTAATAAGCCAAGGTATTTTGAAACATTATGAGCGAGGCGTTGTGCTTTATAACCCCACTCGATCATGCCTTTACGCATAATCTTCACAGTTAATGGATCGGTCGCATTTAAATATGCCATCGACGTCCATGTGCCTATATTAAAGTGTCGCTTACCTTGATTCTTCAGAATTGCCCGCAATTTAACCGTCACATCACCAAAGTCGATATTAACTGGACACGGATTTAAACAGCGATGACAGACTGTGCAATGATCAGCAATATCATTCATTTCTTCAAAATGACGTACCGAAATACCACGACGTGTTTGCTCTTCATAAAGAAAAGCTTCCATGATTAACCCTGTGGCAAGGATCTTGTCGCGTGGTGAGTATAATAAATTAGCTCGTGGTACATGCGTAGTACATTCCGGTTTGCATTTACCACAACGCAAGCAGTCTTTAATATCATTATTAATATCGCCTAAATCGCTGGCTTCTAAAATTAAGGCTTCTTGCTGTAAAAGCTGTAATGATGGCGTATACGCTTTATCTAAACCTGATTCAGCAAGTAACTTACCCGCATTAAAGTGACCCTTTGGATCTACTTTTTCCTTGTAAATAGCAAAGGCATCAATCGTCGCCTTATCCAAATATTTCATCTTGGTAAGGCCTATACCATGCTCACCCGAAATAACACCACCCAATGCTTCGGCAAGAATCATCACTTCATCAACAATGCCTTCAGCTTCATGCATCATGGCATAATCATTAGAATTCACAGGAATATTCGAATGCACATTACCGTCACCGGCATGCATATGCAGTGCGACAAATAAGCGACTAGAACGATGTTTAGTATGAATATCATCCAGCTTATTGCGTAAGGCCTCTAAAGCATTTCCTTGGAATAATTCTTTAAGTGGTTTCTCCACTTCATCACGATATGAAACACGTAAATCACGGCGTTGTAAAACACTAAATAAGGTATCACTATCGCTAATATTTTCTTGTATTTCAGCTGACAATAAATTTATTTTATCTTTCGCAAGACTATCAAAGTTACTTAATATTTCATTCCAACGTGCACGGACTTCATCTAATAAGGTGCAAGCCGCATCCAACTTACTTTGCATAATCGCATCATTTTCTGCACTTTCACCCACATTAACATCGTGCTGTTTAATCTCTTGTGGTTGATTGGATAAATAATCACACACCGCATCTGCCATCTGCAATTTATTGCGTGTCGATTGCACAATATTGATCTTTTCAATGCCATCGTTATAGTCCGATAAGCGATCAAGTGGAATCACCACATCCTCATTAATCTTAAAGGCATTGGTATGTTTGGCGATAGCAGCTGTACGCGCACGATCAGCCCAGAAACGCTTGCGAGCTTCAGGACTAACGGCAATGAAGCCTTCGCCATCTCGTGCATTTGCAAGATGTACAATTTCACTACAGGCCGCAGCAACAACATCTTCATCATCACCCGCCACATCAATTAGCAATACCATTTTAGGTAACACTGAACGTGGTGCTTTAGTGGTGTATCCCACCGCTTTTACATAGCGTTCATCGAGATGTTCCATCCCGGCTAAAATAATGCCCGAGTTATTATCTAAGGTATCTTTGGTCTCAACAATCGCTGGTACAGCCTTGCTTAAGTCATTACCAAAAAATTCCAAACAGACAGTCCGAGTGAAGTTTGCCATGCGATGTAATACAAATACGCCAGAGGTAATTAAACCATCACAACCTTCTTTTTGAATGCCCGGCAAACCACCTAGAAACTTATTGGTAACATCTTTACCTAAACCACTTTTACGTAATTCATGTGCAGGGATTGCAATAAGCTCAGGCTCACCAACCGGGTTAATACCATCAGCGTGATAACGAGTAACACGAAATTCGGCCATTGAAACATCATGAATCTTGCCTAGATTATGATTAAGTCTTTCAACTTCTATCCATTGCGAAT
Organism: Piscirickettsiaceae bacterium; assembly: GCA_030627065.1. Lineage (GTDB taxonomy): Bacteria > Pseudomonadota > Gammaproteobacteria > Nitrosococcales > Methylophagaceae. Next base: position 14,294 of record DAOUSV010000007.1, read on the forward strand.
CAGGTGTTACCATGCGCCATGACACTAGATTATCTAAGGTTGTACCCCACATAACCGCTTTTTTACCACCGGCATTCATGGCGATATTACCGCCAATCGTACATGCATCTTGTGATGTTGGATCAACCGCAAAGACTAACCCCTTTTTCCCAGCTAAATCAGATACGCGTCGCGTAACAACGCCGGCTTCCGCACGTACAGTTGCAACTTTACCTTCACGACCCGGTAATTCACGATAAATGACCTCACCTAAGCCTTCTAGTTTTTCAGTATTAATAACGATACTGTTAGCAGTCAGAGGGATCGCACCACCGGTATAACCCGTACCACCTCCACGTGGGATCACTGTTAAACCTAACTCGATAGATGCAGCAACAATTCCAGCCATTTCATCTTCAGTATCAGGTGTGGCAACAACTAGAGGATATTCCACCCGCCAATCCGTTGCATCGGTTACATGAGAAACGCGTGACAAGCCGTCAAATTTAATATTATGTTTTTTTGTAGTTCGCGCTAAACGGCGCATCACACCGCGACGGCGTTCTGCTACATTTAATAAGTTACGTTCAAACTCGATGACAGAATTTCTAGCATTTTGTTCAAGCTCTAATGCTAATTGATTGTCATTCTGAGTTGCCCGCTCACGTATTTGATCTAAACGATGATGTAAAGCGTGTCGTAAGGAATCCCAACGTTTACGATTTTCAACTAAATCATCTTGAATAAAAGGATTGCGCTCAATAACCCACATATCACCCAAGACTTCAAATAACATCTTAGCGCTACGGCCAGTTTTGCGCTGACTACGTAATTGTTGCAGAATATCCCACATTGGCTCACCCAAAAATCGAATGACGATTTCCCGGTCAGAAAAAGAGGTATAGTTATATGGTATTTCGCGAATTCGATTTGGCATGGTTTGCTAAGTAATGTCGATTTAATGAATAAAAACCAGACAATATTACCATGAAGTAACATTATAATAATCGCACAAAAAACAGGCTATTTAGCCATTCCTTCATAAAAAGACGAAACAATGGATTTATTTCAAATAGTTGCACTTGCGGTTTTACAAGGATTAACCGAGTTCTTACCGGTATCAAGCTCTGCTCACCTTATCTTATTGCCCATTATTGCCGGCTGGGAAGATCAAGGGCTCGCATTTGATGTCGCAGTCCATATTGGTACCTTATCTGCGGTAATTATTTATTTTCGCCATACCTTATATAGAATATCTAACGATTGGTTCCAATCGTTACTTCAACGACAGTTAGTCGGTGAAAGTAAATTAGCTTGGGCGGTACTCTTTGGCACCATCCCAGTAGGGTTAATGGGCCTCATCTTCAGTGATTATATTGAAATCAACCTCCGTAGCCCTTTAGTTATTGCCATTACCACTATTGCATTTGGCTTATTACTCGGTTGGGCAGACTGGCAAGGCAAACAACAGCGCAATGAACATCAACTTACCTGGAAAGATGTCCTTATTGTCGGTATTGCGCAAGCCGTCGCATTGATTCCTGGCACATCACGCTCAGGCATAACAATGACCGCAGGCTTATTATTAGGCCTAAGTCGCCAAGCTGCCGCCCATTTCTCATTCCTATTATCCATTCCTGTTATCTTTCTCGCCGGTGGTTTAAAAACGATTGATCTAGTACAATCTACCGCAAGCACAGATTGGCTTGCCCTTATCACTGGCGCATTCTTATCAGCTATTAGTGCTTATTTATGTATTCATATCTTCCTAAGATTACTTGAGAAAATAGGTATGTGGCCATTTGTGGTCTATCGCCTTATACTTGGTGTGATATTGCTCACCCTATTTATATAGTGAATACAGTTGACAGATTTACGCTTAATGCGTAATATTCCCCCTCTTTATTTGACCGCCTGCGTAATTATTTTTCAGGAGCAACCCGCGGAATGAAAACAACCACATTAAGTGCTAAGCCAGCAGAAGTTCGTCGCGACTGGTTCGTCGTAGATGCTGACGGCAAAACATTAGGCCGTATGGCTACAGAAATCGCGCGTCGTTTGCGTGGTAAACATAAAACTATTTACACACCTCACGTAGATACTGGCGATTACATCGTTGTTATCAATGCTGAAAAAATTCGTGTAACTGGTAATAAATTGAAAAACAAAATTTACTACCATCACACAGGCTACATCGGTGGTATCAAATCTATCACTCTTGAAAAGCAACTAGATAAAGCACCTACTCGCGTTATCGAATCAGCCGTAAAAGGCATGTTGCCAAAGAATTCTTTGGGTCGCACAATGTTCGGCAAATTAAAAGTATATGCTGGTACAGAACACCCACACACAGCCCAACAGCCTAAAGTGCTGGAGATTTAAATTATGGCAGATACATACTACGCAACAGGTCGTCGCAAAAGCTCAACAGCCCGTGTTTTTTTAAAACCAGGTAGCGGCAAACTGACTATCAACACTCGAACTATCGAAGAATACTTCGGTCGTGAAACATCTCGCATGGTTGTTCGTCAGCCATTAGAGTTAGTTGAAATGCTAGAGAAAGTAGACCTTAAAATCACCGTTCGCGGTGGTGGTAACAATGGTCAAGCTGGCGCGATTCGTCACGGTATTACACGTGCATTAATCGAGTTAGATGGCGAATTAAAACCAGCACTACGTAAAGCGGGCTTTGTTACTCGTGATGCTCGTGCTGTTGAGCGTAAGAAAGTTGGTTTACACAAAGCGCGTAAACGTCCACAATTCTCGAAACGTTAAACGAAGACAGAATAATAATACGATAGTAATCGTATTATTTAAAAAAGGCTATCCTTATGGATGGCCTTTTTTTTGCCTTTTATTTCTGCTGTAATTTACTTATCTCTAGTCATGGTTGACTTGTCGAACCATTTACACAAGATGACTTGAATAAGCACGGTGTATTTCATTGAAAACTACAATGATTGAGAAGACCTAACTTAAGTCATGCTGGGCATATATTTACTACTCATGATGTTCTTGTCTAATCATATACAAGTTCAACTCTCTTCGATAAGGATTTATCGATATACAAAGATATATCCACCTCAGAAGGCCTTTAAAATTGTGTGGTGAGATTTTATTTTTTTGAAACGTAAGTACTTCTATATAAGACTAACTCTTATTTATAAAGTGATGCTTTTTCACCTTCAGGCTGTGTTTTAAAGCGACGATGGATCCACAAATATTGTTCAGGTGCTTTACGTATTTCTTTCTCAAGCAGGTCATTGATACTTTGCGCATCATTAACATCGTCTCCTGAAGGGAAATCAGTTATTGCCTCGCCTAAAGTCAAAGTATAACTGCCATCATTTTCACGTATCGGTGTAAATGGAATCACTGCCGCACCGCTCATTTTTACAATTCGAGCCGTTGCTGGAACAGTTGCCGCGGTCATACCAAAAAACGTCGCAAACACGCTTAATTTTCGACCAAAATCTTGATCCGGCGCATACCAAACCACTTTATTCTTTCGCAATGCTCTCACCATTGCACGAGGATCATCTCGTAATACAATGCCTTCACTATGATATGTTCGTGCATTCATCATTGCAGTATTAAATAATTCATTTTTTAAATGGCGGAACATGACATAACAAGGCTGTTTCAACATAATCAGGCGGCCTCCCAGCTCCATGCTAGTAAAATGCCCCGTAAGTAAAATAACCCCTTTACCTTTTTCTAGAGCGGACTCGAGGTAATGCACCCCTTTATATTGGACGCGATTTTGTAAGCAGGTATCACTCGCCCACCAGCTTAGCGCCGTTTCAATTAACATCATTCCCATTGTTCGGAAATTATCATCTAATAATTTCTGGCGCTGTTCTTTTGATAATTCAGGAAAACATAGTTCTAAGTTTCGCCGAGCAATATGCTTTCTTGCGCCCATAAATGGCGTCATGATAGAAGATAAGAGCCTACCCGCCCCCAACTGCAATCTAATAGGTAAATAGATTGAGAGCCGCATAAATAGTAGCCCAAGCCAGCTAGGCCAAAATCGCGGATGTAAATATTGCCACTTGAAGATTGTCATATATATGTATAGCACTCAGAATTTAGTGCCTATGCTATCATTCTCGCTGATTTACCGCTAAATATTCAGTAATATCGAGATAATATTGAGACTATTCTATACCGGCCTATTCTTCATTAGCTTGCCATTCATTATTCTGCGCCTACTATGGCGAGGAATTCGAGCACCTGCATACTGGCAGCGTTGGGCTGAACGTTTTGGCCGTAGCCCCAATTTATCAAACTATGCTCAGACAATCTGGATCCATGCTGTATCCGTCGGTGAAGTTGAAGCGTGTCGGCCATTAGTTAAAGTACTAAAGCATGAATTTCCCGACTATCAATTACTTATCACCACCATGACACCCACAGGAAGTGAACGTGTAAAGCTCTTATTTTCTGATTCAGTATCGCACTGTTATCTACCCTACGACCTTCCCTTTGCCATCAAACGCTTCCTTGCTAAAACTCAGCCTCAATTTGGCATTATTATGGAAACAGAAATCTGGCCTAACCTCTTATTTACCTGCAAGCAAAAGAACATCCCTCTTGTATTAGCTAATGCACGCATGTCAGAACGCTCTGCCAAAGGGTATGCTCGTGTATCTGGTTTTATCAAAAGTACCTTGCAGTGTTTACATTTAATTGCCGCGCAGGGGCAACAAGATAGACAACGTTTCCATGAACTTGGTGCTGATATTAAAAAAGTACATGCTATCGGTAACTTAAAGTATGAGATTAGCCTAGCCGCCAGCCTAAAAGAACAAGCGGAAGCAATGCGTAATATGTGGGATAACAACCGCCCTGTTTGGGTTGCCGCCAGTACTCATGAGGGTGAAGATGAGATTATCTTAAATGCCTCTCGTCAGATAAGAGCAAAATTCCCTGATTTATTAGTCATTATTGTGCCACGACACCCAGAACGCTTTGATCGCGTCACCGCCCTCACACAACGCGCAGGCTTTAAAACATTACGCCGAAGCGAACACCGCCCTTGCTCATCCGATGTGCAAGTTCTGGTTGTAGATACAATGGGCGAACTACCCCTATTCTATGCCGCCAGTGATGTTGCTTTTGTCGGTGGCAGTCTGGTTCCACATGGCGGCCACAATCTACTTGAGCCCGCCGCGCTAGGCCGTGCAGTTATTACCGGCCCTCATTACTTCAACTTTAATGAGATAACCAAACAATTTCTTAACGCTAAAGCGGCAATAGAAGTAAGCGACACGCAAAGCCTAGCCGACACCGTTATCACCCTATTAGAAAACTCCCAACAACGTACACAAATGGGTGAAGCAGGCCTACAACTTATAGCCAACAGCCAAGGCGCAAGCACACGACTCGTCAACTTAATCAAACATCACATCATCCGTCATGCACAATGATGAATACTGGATGCAACACGCCCTAAGCCTTGCCAAACAAGCAGGACAACAAGACGAAATACCTGTCGGCGCTGTTATCGTTCGTGATAATGAAATACTAGGTGAAGGCTATAACCAGCCCATTATCAGCCACGATGCCACCGCCCATGCTGAAATCCAAGCACTCCGCGCCGCCTGCCAACACTCTCAAAACTACCGCCTGCCAGCAACCACACTCTATGTCACCCTAGAACCCTGCATCATGTGTGCTGGCGCGATTATCCACGCCCGCATCGACCGCGTAGTCTTCGCCACCAAAGAACCAAAAACAGGCGCAAGCGGCAGTTGCTTCGACATCTTCAACACCCAGCAACTTAATCATTATGTTCATTGTGAACATGGACTACTTGCTAAACAGAGTAGTGACTTATTACAAGACTTTTTCCGTTCTAAACGTTAAGTTACAAATACCGAGCTAACAAACCTTTCTCAGGCACTTTACCTGAATAAGGTATTTTCACTTTATGACCACTACCCGGCGCAACTTCAATTGCTTCACCATTTTTATTAATAAGTTTTTCTAGGGTAAATTCAATATTATCTTCTGGCATAATAAGTTCTAATTTGTCACCAATCGAAAACTTATTTTTCACATCGATTTCTAAACATTGTTCTGCCGTATCATAGCCAATAATTTCACCAACATATTGCTGGCGATCACTGCTGGAGTAACCTTCCATATAGTTTTGTTGTTCTTGCGTTGGGTGGCGTTGATAAAAGCCATCGGTATAGCCTCGATTGGCTAAGTTGTCTAATTTTCCAATTAAGGTTGGATCAAATTTATTACCCGCCATGGCATCATCTATTGCTTTACGGTACAGCTGTGCAGTACGTGAAACATAGTAAATAGACTTGGTGCGACCTTCGATCTTTAATGAATCAACGCCTATTTTAGCTAGTCGTTCTATATGTTGGATGGCACGAAGGTCTTTTGAATTCATGATGTATGTACCATGCTCATCTTCAAAGATCGGCATTAATTCACCGGGGCGGTTGCCCTCTTCAATCAGATAAATATCATCAGCTAATGGATGGCGTTCTTGGCTACCGCAATCAGAAAGGCCACTTTGATTCATCGCATCAAAGGCGTTAAATTCAATCTTTTGTGGTGAATCATCATTACCATCACTGGCATGGGTTTTATAATCCCAGCGACAGGAGTTGGTGCAAGAGCCTTGATTAGGATCTCGATGATTGAAGTAACCCGATAATAAGCAGCGACCGGAATAGGCAATGCATAATGCACCGTGAACAAAAACTTCAATTTCCATATCAGGGCAAAGTTGGCGTATTTCTTCAATTTCATCGAGTGATAGTTCACGCGATAAAATAACCCGTGTTAACCCTAATGATTGCCAAAACTTCACGGCTTGCCAGTTAACAGTATTAGCCTGAACAGAAAGATGGATTGGCATGTCAGGCCAGCGTTCTCGCACCATCATAATCAAACCTGGATCGGCCATAATGAGTGCATCAGGTTTCATGGCGATAACCGGCTCCATATCTGCCATATAAGTTTTAATTTTGGCATTATGTGGCATCAAGTTACTGGCGACAAAGAATTGCTTACCTAATGCGTGCGCTTCTCCGATACCTTGTGCTAAGACGTCGAGTTTATGAAAGTCATTATTACGCACTCGCAAACTGTATCGTGGCTGACCAGCATATACAGCATCAGCACCATAGGCATAAGCATAGCGCATATGTTGCAGGCTACCCGCAGGCAATAATAACTCAGGCGTATTCATATAAACTCGTTCTCAACACTTACTTAAAGTATGGAATTATAATCGATCTAGTAAAAAAACTGACCAAAAACAATCTTGTTCTCATTTTGGAAAACTTAAGGCGTGCAAAAGTGTCTGTATAGGACGATAATCAAAGCTTAAATTTTGGAGCATTATTTGAAGTTTTTCAGCCTAATTCTTATCTCATTGAGTTTCCTTATCGCCTGTGGTGAAGCGCAGCCACATCTGGAAGAAATCCGTGAGCGAGGTGAATTACGCATACTGACTCGTTACGGACCAACAACTTATTATGTAAAAGGTGATGAATTAGCCGGCTTTGAATATGAATTAGCACAAGCATTTGCCAAACATCTTAATGTGAAGCTAAAAATCATTGTGCCGGAAAACCTTGGTGATATGCTTCAGCTTATAGAGCAAGGTCGAGCTGATATTGCCGCCGCGGGTCTGACGATTACCCCTGCACGAAAAGATATACTCCGCTTTGGTCCTATTTACCAAGAGGTCACACAACAACTTGTTTATAGACAAGGTAATCGTAAACCTAAAAACATTACTAAATTAGCCGATGGTCAGCTAGAAGTGGTTGCAAATAGTAGCCATGTCGAACAACTCAAATTACATCAACAAGAATTACCCGAACTGAATTGGACAGAAAATCCTGAGTTAGACAATAGTGGTCTATTAGAATTAGTTCAGCTTGAAATGATTGATTACACCATTGCTGACTCCAATGAAATGGATGCCAATCAAACCTTATTCCCTGAACTTCGTGTTGCATTTAATATCTCAGAGCCTCAACCTTTAGCTTGGGCAATGGCCTTAACAGAAG